>JADLHL010000138.1 GCA_020848815.1 Chitinophagaceae bacterium
ACCGGAAATTTGTACAGCAAAATGTGGGGTAACGACTCTGGCAGTTATGCAAGGGGTGCAGGCCTGCATATAAATGCTGGAAGTACTGCAAAACTTGGCTATTTAAGTGGCGGTAAAGTAAAAGACATTGCTACCATTACGGCTAATCAGCCACTCATGTTGAAAACACAATACAGCCCCAATACCATTGCCACTGCACTCAATGGTGTGGCACAAGCCGCCGATACCGATGTAACGCATTTTGAAGGCAAAACAGCCTTTACCATTGGCAACCTCAATACCCTGAGTACACAGCCTTCGCACCACGAATTTTGGGATGGACAGGTTGCAGAAATATTGGTATTTAATGCATTATTAAGTGAAGCACAACAAATAGTGGTAGAAAACTATCTCTCTGCACGGTACAACATTGCCCTGCCTGCTGCCCGTAAAAAATACACCATGGATGATGCCGCCAATGGCCACTTCGATCATGATGTAGTAGGTATTGGTATGGCTGCCGATAATAGTGCTGTGTTTGGTTCGAGAGGTATGGGTACTTTGCAAATTCAAAACCCCTCAGATGTACAAACAAACGAATGGTTTTTTTGGGGACACAACAATGCGGCTGTTAGTAGTGTAGGCGTAAATGATGTTCCTGCCGAAATAGTGAGCCGTTTAAACAGGGTATGGCGCACCAGCGAAACAGGTGATGTAGGCAACGTAGATATCGTTATGTCGCTTGATTCTATTCCCGGACCCGTACAGGCCGAAAATCTGCGCCTGCTGGTAGATACAGATGGTGATGGCTTGTTCAGTGATGAACAAAGTGTATCAGGTGGTATTGCTGCCATTGGCCAAAAGCTGAATGATAATACTGTTATTTTCCGCCAGGTAAACCTGAGTAACGGACAGCGATTTACGATTGGTTCTGCATCGTTTGCCACCCCGCTGCGCCCTGCGTATGTATTTACTGGTAATGGCAATTTTTCTAATGTAGCCAGCTGGAAAAACGGTATACCGCCAGCCGCTGCAATGCCCGACTTTACAGAAATTGTAATCGACCCGTCTAACAATCTGCCTTGCGTATTAGATATTCCATTTACACTGAAAGCCGGAATGAAACTTGTTGTAGCACCAGGCAAAAAACTGCAACTCACTGCCGTAACCAGAGAAACCGAACAATAAATTCAAGCAACGCATTTCAACCCTTAGGACACATTGCTGATTTCAGTGTGTAGTGAAAAAGAATTTGTAGCGGAAAAAAGCAAAAAGCCTCGGCAGTATTGCCGGGGCTTTTGTTGTATTTATCAGCTGCTCAGAGCCCTATTTTGTTGCCAACGGCAGTAACATTGCTTGCCAGCCATTTGGGAGCTTGTAAGCGATACCCCGCAAATATTTGACCGGAAAGATTAGCTTCTTTGCTTACAACAGTGGTACGATGCTGGTTGAACGATGCAGCACTATATCTAAAGTAGGCGCCTGCAAAAAAACGCTTGCCATTAAAACCCGCCCCTGCATTGCCGTCAACCCTAAAGATGACATTGCTCTGTCGGGATACAAAATGCTCAACCAAATAGCGGGTGGTAAGTGTGGTGTGTACAAAGCCAATGCCGGGTGTTGCACCAAGTGCCAGATAAAAGCCTTTGCCAAATACAAAATTGTAATGGTAACCGGCGCCTACAAGTAGCTCAAAGCTGTTGGACTTTTGAGAAGAATTAGAAGTAGTTAAAGCGGTCTGGTCATCAGTTATTTGGTACCGGTAAAGTAGCGTTGGCATAAAACTGCCGGCACTTTTTAATTGCCTTTCTGTTTGCGTGGCAATTGCATTTACAGAAAACCGATTGTTGAAATTGTAGGCTGTTATACCCTCGTAAACTGTATTGACAAGAAGCGGAAATTGCAAATAAGGGTCACCGGTTTGCCAGCCTGGCCGGTACGCTGCCGTATTCTTTAGGAAATAGCCCTTGTTTCTTGAGTAAGACAATTCCTGTTGCCAGTGTTTGAGGTTCACATTAAAACTGTATCCTGTGCCACTGCTTTTGCCCTTAATGGCATCGTCGTCGTTGCCGGGTAAAAATTTGGGGATGTATTTGATGGCAAATGAAATGAAACGATAACTAACACCAATACGGGTAACGCTTTGGGCATTTATGGCAAGGTCTACATCATTGCCGGCATTGTGTACCGCCAGCCTGTTCAGGCCTGCAAGCTGGCTCAGCTTCAGGTTGATGAAGTGCCCCATGTACTCAATGGAAGCGTCGTTTTGCGGTTTGGTGCTGTCGAAGCCAGCTGGAACCGTCTGTGCAAATGACATAATCGACATGATACAGCAGCTGGCGAGTAAGCGAATGTGCATAATAAAGAGGATGGAAGAAGATGTGAGGTAAGGTCCAGCTGTCAATCAAAGTGTACAAATGTTCAAGCGTTTGCTCCGCCTTGGTTAGTGGCACACGAAACATGCAGAAACCGTACAAAAACCAAAAAGCCTCAACTTTCGTTGAGGCTTTTTGCGGACCGGACGGGACTCGAACCCGCGACCTCCGCCGTGACAGGGCGGCATTCTAACCAACTGAACTACCGATCCTTAAGAACTTTTCCCGTTCCGATTATCTCGTTTGGGAGTGCAAAAATAGGGGAACAGATATAACGACCAACTTTCTCTTACACTTTTTTTTGAATTTTTTTTTCCTCCTTTTTCGGCAATAAAAAACCTGCCATTTCAGGCAGGTTTTTTATAAAAAGTATGCTTCGAAAAGAGCCTTATTCAGCTACTACTTCAAACTCAACTTCGGCAGTGTTGCCGTTGCCAAAGTCTACAGCAGCTTTGTAAGCGCCCAGTTCTTTTACTTCATCCAAAATGCTAATGCGACGACGGTCAATTTCATACCCTTTCTGTTCGCGGATAGCCTTACTGATTTGTACAGAAGTTACGCTACCAAAGATTTTGCCAGAAGTACCCACTTTAGCACCCAGTTTTACTGGTGCTTCTTTGAGTTTGGCAATTACTTCGTTGATAGCAGCCAACAGCGCAGCTTCTTTCTTAGCGGCTACTTTCAGCTTTTCTTCACGCATTTTCAGGTTGCTTGGGCTGGCTTCTACAGCAAACTTGTTGGGGATGAGAAAATTACGGGCATAGCCGTTTTTCACATTTACCAGTTCGTTTTTACCGCCCAGGTTGTCTACGTCTTGAATCAAAATTACTTGCATGGTTGCAAATGGTTTAGTTCCCAGAGCCCAGCTTTCGCTGTCCTTCTGCCTTGCAGCAGAGTTAGGGAATGGTTACTGAATTGAAAACATAAAGCCGCAAGTATCGCTTACGGCTTTATGTAAGTTGCTTATTTCATCAAATCGGTTACGTAAGGCAGCAGCGCCATCTGGCGGGCCCGCTTAATAGCGTCGCTTACTTTGCGCTGAAACTTCAGGCTGTTACCGGTAATACGGCGGGGCAGCATTTTGCCCTGCTCGTTCAAAAATTTCTTCAGAAACTCGGCGTCCTTGTAGTCTACATAACGGATGCCCATTTTCTTGAAGCGGCAATATTTCTTCTGACGCTTTTCAGTACGAATGGCGGTCAGGTATTTGATTTCGTTCCGTGCCATAACTTATGCCTCCGCTTTTTCGGTTTCTGCCTTCACGCCACTTTTCTTACGTGCATTGTACTCAACGGCGTGTTTGTCGAGTTTTACGAACAGGTGACGCATTACGTTGTCGTCACGCAAAAACTGAATCTTCAGTTTTTCATTGAGGTCGGATGGCGCAGTAAATTCTACAACCCAGTACATACCAGTGGTTTTTTTCTGGATTGGGTACGCCAGTGATTTCAGTCCCCAGGGATTGCTGTTTACGATAGCACCGCCATGTTCAGTAATGAAGTCTACATACTTCTTCTGAGCGGCTGCGTAGCTTTCGTCGTTCAGCACAGGGGTAAAAATCACCATCAATTCATAATTGTTCATGATCCCTGATTGGTTTTAAAATGTTTACAATGGACACCCTTCATCGTTGTGAATCGGGGCGAATTCAGTCATTTCAGCTGAATTTGGGCGGCGAAGGTAGGAGAATAGGCCTGTTTGGCCAAACAAAATGGCCATTTAACCAGAGATAAATGCTTCATTGGGTGGCTATCGGATGTCTTTGTAAGGAACCACAGCGCCGTTTTCGCCCACCACAAACATTTCTTGCGGAGCAAAACTATTCGAAATCAGGCTTTTGCTGCTGTCTGCGGTTGGAAAGCGAACACCTCCCAATTGGCAAACCGTTTCAAATATGTATTGAGCACTGCTCACAGGGTACATTTTATTTCGTTGTAGCGCCGCAGGAATATTGGGGTATTGCCCGGCCAGCTGCGGGCTGTACCAAATAAGCATGGGTATGTTGATGCTGGGCAAAGTGGGTTTGTAGGCATGGAAAAACAAATTGCGTTCATCATCACCCAG
>JADLHL010000139.1 GCA_020848815.1 Chitinophagaceae bacterium
GCTTGAAAAATTTGGAATGAAAAGCTTGATTCGTTTAATATTGCACTGTAATTGAAAGCAAGCCAATTGCCTTCGGCATAAAAGTAAGGTTTGCAATTCAATCAACAATAGTTCTTTCTTTTTCGAAATAATCTAACGCAGACGATTTCGGAAAGACCATCTTGTAGGATGATGAAATTTTGGCAGACATGCCCTCTTGTCTCGAGGGTGGGGATTACAGAACAAACACTGCATAGAGCCGTGCCGGTTTTGTCGTTGGCAGGTCAACGTCAATTGCAACACCGGACCCGACCAGGGTTGACCACTTTTCTTTGTGCTGTTGCTAACTGCCCCTTGGAGGTTCGAATCCTTCTCCTACAGCTCAACCAATTTGCAATGCTTCAATTTGCAGTTGGCAGTAAAGTTCTTCTTGTCGGCAGTTTGCAAACTGCAAACCGCCGGCTGATTATTGTGGGGTGATGAAACTTTTGGCAGACATGCCCTCTTGTCTCGGGGGTGAAGAGCAAAGGATAAACACTGTATAACGCCGATCCTGTCTGCAGCAGGACCGACTGGGGTTGACCACCAGCAGGTTTGGGATCGCATCCCAATCACGATGTACAGCCGCTAACTTCTTCGTGGAGGTTCGACTCCTCCCCCTACAGCTTCAGCCTGACCATGCATTCTGTATGGTCAGGCTTTTTTATGTACCATGCTTATCCCCAATTTGACTTTAGCATGTCCACAGGCCTCATTTCCATTCGTTTGCAACGATGGTTGTAGGTAGATTTGCACATTGGCCAAGCGCCATACTTGCAGCTATGATACCTGAGCAGTTAGACTTATTTGGCGGACCACCCCGACCTCCCAAACGCATTCGGGAAGAAGAACCCGATACCAGCTCTGCCACGCCAGAGCAAGAGCCCATGCCCGAAACCGATGATTCGCTAATGGCCACTACGCCCATACCCGAACCGGAAGCAATGCCTATGGAACCTGTTCCAGTTGATATGCCGGAGGCGGAGCAAGTGGAGGAGCCTATGCCCGATTGGATAGCGGAAGAAGCAGCGGCACCAATAGCTGCTGATACGTGGGAGGAAATAGTGGACGAAGAACCACCCGCTGAAGTAGCGGAAACTACGCTGATAGAAGAGGAAGCGCCAATTGCTGAACCTGAAGTAGCAGCACCGGTATCGGACGTAATTGCCTGGATGGCACCTGAGCCCAACCGCCACGTTGTGCCAACAGATGAAGCTGTTGATGAAAAGCCCGGCACTACGCTGATAGAACCGGTATCTGATATTGTGGTAGAATTTCCTTCGGGTAAAAAAGCAACTATGGTTGCTGCCAATGCAGAAGTGGGTACGCCTGCACAAATGAATGTGCCGCCCGATGAAGAACTGTTCAAACGACAGTATTACAGCATGAAAGAAACTGCCGCCATGTTCGATATTTCGCATTCCATGCTGCGCTATTGGGAGAATGAATTTGATGTGTTGCAACCCCGCAAAAACCGCAAAGGCGATCGCTATTTCCGCCCGGTAGATGTGAAGCATCTCCAACTCATTTATCACTTGCTGAAAGTGCGTCGCTTCACCATAGAAGGTGCCCGTGAATATTTGCGTAACCATAACAAAGCACTGGATACATTTGAATTGATTAAAAAGCTCGAAAAGCTGAAATCTTTTTTATTAGAACTGAAAGCCAACGTATCATGACCAACACACCGCTTCGCAAATGGATGCTTTTTGCCCTGTTAATGGTAGTAACGCAACAGGTATTTGCGCAGCAAAAACTGTATGAAGTATTACCCGATGCCGAAGAGAAAAAACTCTTTCGGGGCATCGTAAGCTTGCAAGACATTAAAGGCGACAGCAGTTTTACATGGTACAAGCAAAACCTACAGTATTATAGAAATAATGCCGCACTGGTTGAAGCTTTCAAGCAAAAGAAAGGACAGTTTCAGTTGGTGATTTTTGCCGGCACCTGGTGTCACGATTCACAACAGATAATACCCAAATATTTCTCTTGCCTCGAAGCGGCGGGCATACCCGATTCAGCATTTACCATTGTAGCTGCCGACCGCAATAAAACAACTGTCGGAAATTTACATCAATTGTTCGGCGTTACGTTGGTGCCTACCGTGATAGTGATGAAAGAAGGCAAAGAAGTTGGCCGCATCACCGAGTACGGTAAAACCGGCTTGCCCGATGCAGAGCTGGCCACTATTATAGCTGCATTATAACTACTGTTTTATCGCGGCTTTCTGATATCAGATTCTCCCGCCAATTCCAGATGATGCGTTTGCAATAAACTGATGAGTTTCAAATTGATTTGCTCTCTCAGTTTGAAAAAATCTTTAATAGCAACTCTCATATCCACAAAGTATTCGATGTGAATGATGTGTGCCGGACCGCCGGTATCGCTCAGGTAAACATTACTATCCAAAATGTCGGGCTGATCTAACAGTTGTTCTACAGCTGCAATGTAGCCTGCAATATGTGCGGGTTCTGCTTTTAAATGCAGCTCCATTTTGTTGAACACATTGCGCTGCGTCCGTAATGTGTGGTTGTCCAATATAGAGTCAACCATTTTTTTGTTAGGCACCGTTACAAATGTTTTTTCAGTAGTACGAATACGGGTGCTACGCAAACCAATTTTTTCTACCGAACCGGTTACGGATTCTACTTTTACAAAATCGCCAATGGTAAAAGGCTTGTCGAAGAAAATGACAAACGACGCAATGAGGTTTTCCAAACTTTCGCGAAAAGCCAAAGCCAGCGCCGCACCAACTATACTGAGGCCGGTGAGTACATTGCTGAGGTTGAAGCCAAATGAAAATTTGAGGATCATCAGCACACCCAAAATCCAAACCAATACTTTTAGAAAGTCGCGGAAAAACATCACCAACTGATCATCGGTTCTGTCTGCAGTAAGGGCCGCTTTTTGCTGTAGCAAATACGACACATAAATAATCATGCGGTTGCACAGCCACACAAAACTGCCAATAAGAACGCCACGACCAATGGCTTCAATGATGTCGTGGAAAGCCGCTTTGTAAATCGTAAACTTCAAGAGCTCTGGCATCGTGAGCCTATGCATAGCTATGATGAATGCCAGTACCAAAATGAATAAATCCAACGGTGCCAGTACCAAATCGTGAAAGCGTTTGCGATCGAAGGGGCGGTTTTTGTTGGTAATCATTTTGGCAATGAGCCAGGCAGCACCTTTCGATAACAATCTCCTGAAAATAGCTACACCTAAAATAATACCTGCAGAGATGAGATAACTCCGCAGGCTATTGTCCAAAATCACCTGATTCAATACTTCTTGCATAGTGCTTATTCTAATGCTTGTGTGAGTGCATACGCATACAATTGATTGTTGCGCAGCACATATACTTTGTTTTGGTAAAAGCGAATTTTTTGGGCATCCCACCAGCCTGCGGGCAATTCCCATTTTTTTGTATCGATGCCGTTGCTGCTCAGCCATGTCACCACATCTTCGTTGGTAGCCAGTAAGCCGCGGCCAAAGCCTTGCAGGTTTTTCCAACCCTTGTATAGCAGGCGTTTTTGTACAGCACCGAAATAATCACAAATCAGTAGTCCGTTATCGGCATCGTACGCATACAGGTTTCTATTGAAATCGGTCAATGTCTGCGGGTGTGGCGGTGCATCGTACAGCACCCGCATATCTGGCGACTCCAGCAAAACCTTGCCTTCTTCGTTTATCTTTTTGATTTGTGCACTCAGGTCGTCGTACACCCAAATATTATTGTCGTAGCTCTGTGCCACCGCATTGCATTGCAGCAGGCCAATGTTGCGTAAATCTATGCTCGTTTTCACTTGTAAAAAACGATCGAGCAATAGCAGGGTGCCAAAATCTTTGTACCACAAAATAATCCGTAGCGGGTTCGATACATCTATGCTGTGCAGCGTACCCACGGTTCTTACTTCATTAAAAGTGCCAACAGAATCGTAGCGGTTGTTGAGTTTTTTGATGCGCTGCTGGTCGTCTACCAAATACAGGTTGCCAAGGTTGTCTACTTCTACATTTGTCCATTTGCCGGCAAAGGTTTTTTCCAGTTGTACTTGCAGTTTGGTAATACCATTATTTGCATCTGGTATTGGTGCTACCTGCGTGTAGGATACAGCGCTTAAGCAACAGATAAATATGGTAAACAATAAACGCATCAACCTTCGTATTTGTGCAATTTCATGCTACTGCCATCAAAAACAGCGTAGGTGAAATGAATAATCCAATCGCCGAGGTTTACATACCAGCTATCATGGGGCAATGCATGTATGCCGGGTACATGCCTGTGTCCGTAAACGAAATAATCAGCATGTTGTTGCTGCAACACTTCGCGGCTATGAATCATCAGCCATTCTTTGTCGGGCCCCCAAAATTCTTTTTCATGGTCGGCCACTGCTTCGCGGCTTTTGCGACTAAAAAAATTGGCGAGGCCCATGCCAATAACGGGCGGTAGCATACCGAAAGCCCATTGGCACAAGGGGTTGCGGAAAATCTTTTTCAAAAACTTGTAGCCATGGTCGCCGGGCCCAAGGCCATCGCCATGGGCGATGTACAATTGCTTGCCCGAAAACTCAAACCACTTTGGCCCAAAGTATACGGGTATGTTCAACTCTTCCTGAAAATAGGTTTTCATCCACATGTCGTGGTTGCCCACAAAAAAATGGATGGCAATGCCTTTGTCGGTCAGGTCGGCGAGTTTGCCCAGGAGCCGCACATAGCCTTTGGGCACTACGTATTTGTATTCATACCAAAAATCAAACAGGTCGCCAACAATAAAAATGACGGCAGCTTCGTGTTCAATCTCGTTGAGAAACCGAATGAGTTTGTTTTCCCGCTGACGGCTGGCTGCAGCATTTGGTGCGCCCAAATGAAAATCAGAAAGAAAGAAAACCTTTTTGCCGGCGGGTAGTTGCATGGCACAAATTTAGGCGGATGGCAGCAATCGGAACCCAGCAGCACTGCTTTAAATACACTAAATCGTTTTGTATTGGCAGCACAAAAGATTACTTTCCTGACAGATCTATTTCGATATTCTTTAATCCAGCCCTATGAAATGGCCACTCCTTATCACCGGAACTTTCATTAGCATCTTTATCGCATTCTTGTTGTCCACATTTGGCTATCAACCAGCCCCGTCTTTTGTGTCGTATCAGGCATACCTGCAAAATAAAACAGCCATTGGCTGTGCCTCATCAGGAGATGCAAGCTTTGATTGGCGGGTGGACGAACCACAAATTCCTTTACTGCAAGGCTGGGGAAGCTTTCGTTGGGATGTGACTACCGACAACGATTCGGCGCAATTGTATTTTGATCAGGGCATCAACATGTATTATAGTTTTCACATGATTGAAGCCAAAGCTTCGTTTGCCAAAGCCGCCCGGTTCGATCCGGATTGTGCCATGGCGTATTGGGGACTGGCGATGGCTTACGGAGTAAACTATAACTATGCAATGCTTCAAAATGCACCGGAGGCCATGGATGCTGTGCGCAAAGCCAGTGCTTCTGTAAATAATGAAACTGCATTGGAGCAAGCACTTATAGCTACCCTTACTGCCCGCTACAATGCAGATACCGCAGTGAGCAGAAGCCGGCAAAATGTTGACTACGAAAAGGCCATCAGGCGGGTATTGGATAAATATCCTGATGACGCCAATGTACATGCTTTGTATGCCGATGCATTGATGGTACAGCACCCATGGGATATGTATGATATCAATGGAAATCCCAAGCCGTGGACACCTGCCATTGTAACGGTTCTTGAGCAGGGGCTGGCCAAACATCCGTCTCATCCAAGCCTCAATCACTTGTACATACATGCGATGGAAGGTGGTGTAAAAGCTACCGATGCTTTACCCAGTGCCTGGCGCCTCAGCACCATGATGCCGATGGTGAGCCATATGGTGCACATGCCTTCGCATATTTTCATTCGTACCGGCTATTATAAAGAAGGCATGCTGGTGAATGATTCTTCCATCAATGGATTCAATGCCTACTATGCGCAGTTTCCCGAAGTGGAAGGCGATGCGTATTTATACCTCGTACACAATTTGCACATGAAAGCGGCATGCACCATGTATCGGGGCAATGCGCAAGATGCAGCTGCTGCGGCCAAGCAACTGCAGGAGGCTGTGCCTGGTAAGTATATGGAAATGGGTGGTGGCATGGGTAATTACATGCAGTATGCCTTCAGTACATCTATTATGGCGCAAGTGCGTTTTGGGCATTGGGATAGCTTGCTGGCGGCACCACGCATCCATCCGCAATTGAAGAATGCCTTTGCCATACAAAGTTTTGGCAAAGGCATGGCCTGGTTGAAAAAAGGCAATACTGTAAAAGCAACGGCTATGCTTTCGGATTTGAAAAGTTTGAGTAGCGATGCATCGTTGCAGGAGCAATTTGAAACCATTAATCCCGCTATCAAAGCATTGGGCATTATGACGGCAATACTTGAGGGCAGCATAGCCTGGCAAAACCAGCAGCTGGATAAGGCTATTGCCTTGTATGAAGAAGCAGTGAAACGGGAAGACGGCTTGATGTATCAGGAACCCAGAGATTGGCTGTTGCCGGGCAGGCATTATTTGGGGGCTGCATTGTTAGCGAAGCGGCAGTTTTCCCGTGCTGCATTGGTGTATCAACAAGAACTTATCATCAATCCGAAAAACGTTTGGAGCTTGTATGGATTGTACAAAGCACAATCTTCCATGGGAAATGTGAAAGAGGCAGCACAAACAAAAGCACAATTGCTGCAAGCCACGACAGATGCAGATGTTGAACTAAAAAGCTCTGTAATGTAGGGCCGGCTAATTTTTGTTATCGATGTTTTTCTTGCTGATATTGCAACACATCGCCAGAAGGAATGATGGGTTTGCCTTCAATAGAACGGGCATACCAATACACCCATGCGTTCGTGGTTTGTCCGCCTTCGAGGTATACCGTCACTAAATCTCTGCGATAGAGGGGGCCTCCATCGTCTTCGTTGTCGTGTATGCCTTCGTAATCATCCAGCTGGGCCATAGCGTAGCCAAATTCATCCACATTTTTGATGCTGTATAATTCACCTACGATGTAAGCTTCTTCTTGGCAAGGAAGTGCAGCGGGGTACTCACCTAGATCGTAGAGTTTGCCGTTTATTTTTCCGGCACTTTCCCAGTTGAAATAGCGACTCATCCATTCGTATGCAGGGCTGTTAAATCCTTTGCGTAGCGAACCGTATACAAACAATTGAAAACATGTTTCGGGCTTACTCATATAATCCTCATTAGTGTTGGCTAAAGGTCACAAAGTATACCCAATCTACCATAACGATTCAGTTAAAAAGCAGAATACTTCTTTTGGGCCATGTACACCGGTAACCAATGTCTTTTCGATATCGGCAGTGCGGCTGGGGCCACTGGCGAGTGTTATAAATGAAGGTAAATGTTGGCCATACTTTTGTTGCAATAGCTGAATGGCATCGGCAATATCGTACACCAATTGCTGCTCTGCGGCCAGGCAAATATGTATGGGGGCATACACGCTGGTGGTTCGGCCCGATGATGCGGTGCTGCTGAGTAACAAGCTGCCTGTACGGGCTACCAATGCTTCGGCACCAGTAATGCTGGCATGGCAGTCGGCCAGGGTTGGGTGCCAGCCCTTGTTCCATCCGGCGGACTCAAGCATGGTTCTAATTACAGCATTACTGCAATACCACTTTTGAATGGCTTTTTTTTCTGCCAGCATGTTGAGTTGTGCCACACATTCTGCTATGTCGATACAATAAGCAAACTGCCCTTGTATTTGTGTAAACTGTTCGGCAAACAGGATGGCTAAATCTGCATCGGCCTGCGGAGGCAATACAGCTTCTGCAGATAACTGTGTATGTTCTGGAAACGGAACAGGCACTGAACTTGTCAGTGCCTGTTTTATCTTTTGAAGTATTCGGTCTTTAGCGTTGTAAGGCATGGCCCAAAAATACGCTGGTCTACGCCTCTGGCAAAATTGCTGTAGCAGTCTCTGTGCCGGGCTGAGCAGCGCTGGCATTATCGGCTACTTCGGCTGCAGTGTGTGGAGCAGGCACTTCATCTATAATGTGTACGTGTCCTTTTACTTCAAACGGACGCTTGCCAATCAATTCTTCTACATCGCTTTGGAAAAGCACTTCTTTATCCAGCAAGGCTTTTGCCAGCTTGGCTACATCGCCTTTCTTTTCTGTCAGCAACTTCAATGTACGCTTGTAAGCATCGTCAATAATGCCACGTACTTCCTCGTCAATGATTTTACCTGTTTCCTCGCTGTAAGGCTTGGTAAAGGTTTGATCGCTGTTGGGGTCGTAATAGCTTACGTTGCCTACTTTTTCGTTCATACCATATACCGTAACCATGCCGTATGCAGTTTTGGTGATTTGCTGCAAATCGTTGCTGGCACCGGTAGATATTTTACCGAAGAAAATTTCTTCGGCCGCCCGGCCGCCAAGCGTCATACAA
This sequence comes from Chitinophagaceae bacterium, assembly GCA_020848815.1. GTDB lineage: Bacteria > Bacteroidota > Bacteroidia > Chitinophagales > Chitinophagaceae > Phnomibacter. Next base: position 8,478 of record JADLHL010000139.1, read on the forward strand.
ATCTGATCCATCAGCTGGTCGGTATTGTACAGGTACTGCTCTTTGGGGGTGTATTGTGCGTAGCCAAGCGCTGCGGTGCCACGTGGTACAATGGTTACTTTCAACAGCGGATAAGCATGCTCCAGGTACCAGCCGCAAATAGCGTGGCCGGCTTCGTGGTAAGCAATGATTTCTTTTTCCTCGGGGCTGATGAGTTTGTTTTTCTTTTCCAAACCACCAATCACACGGTCAATCGCATCCTGAAAGTCGCTCATGTCTACGGCGTCTTTGCCTTTACGGGCTGCAATCAGCGCTGCTTCGTTGCATACGTTGGCAATATCGGCACCGGCAAAACCTGGTGTTTGCTCTGCCAGCTTATGAATGTCAAGCGTGGTAGAAACCTTGATGGGCTTGAGGTGTACTTTAAAAATTTGCTCACGGCCGGTTACATCGGGCCGGTCGATGCTTATTTGGCGGTCGAAACGACCGGGGCGCAGCAGGGCACTGTCCAACACATCGGGTCGGTTGGTAGCGGCCAAAATGATGATACCGGTGTCGCCACCAAAGCCATCCATTTCTACCAGCAATTGGTTCAGGGTGTTTTCCCGTTCGTCGTTGCTCATGATGGCATTGCGGCCACGGGCACGGCCAATGGCATCAATTTCATCAATAAAAATGATACAAGGAGCTTTTTCACGGGCCTGCTTAAACAGGTCACGTACACGGCTGGCACCTACGCCTACAAACATTTCTACAAAGTCGCTACCGCTAAGGCTGAAGAAAGGCACTTTGGCTTCGCCGGCCATGGCTTTGGCCAGCAATGTTTTACCGGTACCGGGAGGGCCAACCAGCAAAGCGCCTTTGGGTATTTTACCACCCAGTGCGGTATACTTTTTGGGTTGTTTCAAAAAGTCTACAATCTCCATTACTTCCACCTTGGCTTCGTCGAGGCCTGCCACGTCGGCAAAAGTGATGTTTACTTTCACGTCTTTATCAAACAGCTGAGCTTTGCTTTTACCTATATTGAAAATGCCACCGGCACCGCCACCGCCACCGGCACCACCGCCCATTTTGCGCATCATGAGCACAAAAAAGAGCACCAGCATACCAATGGTAAGTAAGGTTTGCATAATGGGGCCTACCCATTCAGCTTCTTCATCAACTCTTGAATTGAGTGAAGGCAGATTGTTGGCTACCTGATAATCACGTAACTCTTCGTTCCAGCTTTTCCAGTCGGTTATTTTAAATTCGAAGTGCGGCCCTTTTTGATTTGGTACCGCAAAACCCTTCTTGAATTTGCTGGTATAATACTCCTTTTGCAGGCTGGCCGGTTTAATGAAAATGCGGATCAACAGTTTGTTGCGTATTTCCGTAATGGCTTCTACATCACCGGGCTTGTACATTTCTTCCAGAAAGGTCTTCTTGTCGGTCACCAGTGCATCGGTGCCGGAGCTGAAATATTGAAAACCTAGGAGGATGACAATGACAACGGCATAGAGCCAATACAAGTTAAACCGGGGGCCTCTTTTACCGGGTTTATCATCGCCGCCTGAATTTCTCAGGAAGGGAGGTTTGCTATTTTGAGGTTTTTCTTCTGGTAACATAAATATTGAGCTGCGTCTTGTTTATAATGTACGGTCGACTAAAAGGTTTGTGCAGATGATTTAAAAATATACAAAACCAGTTTGCTTTATCAAGAAGGATGGTGCAATTGAGCGGGTGCATCGCTCCACATTTCTTCCAGTTGGTAAAAGGCCCTTGTTTCGGGCTGCATAATGTGTATCACCACGTTTACGTAATCTACCAACACCCATTTGGCATGCTGAAAACCTTCTTGCCGGTAAGGAAATTCGCCGGTGGCTTCCTGCACTTTGTGCTCAATGCTATCTGCAATGGCTTTTACCTGTGTGCTGCTGCTGGCCTGGCAAATGATGAAAAAGTCGGCTACCGACTCTTGTATTTTGCGCAGGTCGAGGGAAATCACTTCTTCGCCTTTCTTGTCGAAGATGCCTTCGATAATGCTTTTGAATAATTTGGATTGACGGGAGATGCGCTGCTGAGAGCGGATGCCGGCTTGTGGAGGTTGTGCTACGTTCTTCAATGCGGGATGCTTTATAAGCGGTATTTTTTGCTGTTGCAATATCGCAGGTTTCTATGAGAAGCTTCTGCTAATTTCGCCTCAAAATTAGCCAAAGGCGGCATGAACTTACCAACCATCGGGCATTCTTTCGAAGTTTTTGACAGTATTGATAGCACCAACATGTATGCCATGCAATGCATACGTGAAGGAATGGCTGTTCATGGCGCTGTTTATTTTGCCCATGAGCAAACCCAGGGGCGTGGCCAATGGGGTAAAAAATGGTGGTCGGAGCCGGGTGAAAACATACAAATGACCATGGTGCTGCAACCGCTGCAACTGGCTCCCAGTCAGTATTTCAGGCTTAGTGCAGCCATTGCCGCAGGGGTGCATGATTTTCTGCATCACCATGCCGCAGGCGGCTGGAATATTAAGTGGCCCAACGATTTGTACTGGGGTGACAGAAAGGCAGGTGGCATACTTATAGAAAATGTGGTGCAACAAAACCAGTGGCGATGGGCCATAGCCGGTGTTGGTGTAAATGTCAACTCTACGCAATTTGATCCTTTGTTGCCCAATCCAACCTCGCTGAGCTTGGTGGCGGGCCGCAGGTTTAATGCGGAGCTATTAGGCCGCAGCCTTTGCGTATTTGTAAACAAACGCTGGCTGCAACTGATGCAGCCCGGTGGCTGGCCCGAAATACTGGCCGATTACAACCGGGTGTTGTTTGGCGCCGGCAGTTTGCAAAAGCTGCGCCGCCAAAATAGTGCGGCGCATTACCGCATCATGGGTGTAGATGAACAGGGCCAATTGTTGGCAGGTGAAAATGGAGAGTACCATTTTCAGCATGGCGAAGTGGAATGGCTGCTGGGCGATTAAGGTGCCTGCTCTGCCGCCCGGGCTTCTACTTCAAAGCGGTTGTTGTGATAGCCTTTTTTTATCCATTCAAATAAGTAGAGGAACAGAAATTTTACCACACCGTAGCGTTGGTATTGGGCCACATGCGCCAGCTCATGTTTTACCCATGCTGGCTGCTGCAAAAAATCTGCTTTGGAAACACCCCACAAATAAATGTGCCTGCCTATAACCATGGCTACACGCTGGCTACCCATTTTGAGTGCAGCCATTTTGGCGAGCCAGGCATTTTCTACCACAATTACATGAGGAGGCAACATGCCGCAAAATAACAGCGGCAGCTAATGCTACCGCTTAAAAAAAACTTAGTTGTTGAGTGCACCACCATCTACCCAGCAGGCAATAATGGCTTTTTCGGCGTTGGTTAAACTGCCCCCCTGTGGCATGGTGCCCGCATTTACCGCCGATTTTATGGCCGCAGCCTTTGCACTGATTTGGGCATGTGTGGTAAGCACACCGCCTGCATTAACCGAGCCGCCTGCATGGCACCCGCTGTTGATGGCACACTTGGTTTGAATAAGTGGCAATACATTGGCAGAAAATTTGGCGCTAACGCCATCGCAGCTGTTTACAGAGCCGCCGCCACCGCTGTTATTGTTGCTTTTGCTACAGGCCGCAATAGTTACAGCAAGCGTAAGCATTACTGCACAAGTACGAATGATTTGCATGGTCGATTGATTTGTATTGAAAGAAAGTGAGAAAAAACAGGTCTTCCAAAATAAGTACGCTCAACTGGCAACAATAGATGCTTAAGCAGGAATTTTATTACTTGAAAACATTTACAACCCAAAGCCCGCCAGTACTTCTGCAGCATGGTCTTTTGAGTTGGGCTTAGTGATGATGTGGCGGATGATGCCTTTTTCATCTATCAAAAAAGTGGTGCGGTGAAGGCCATCATACACTTTGCCCATAAACTTCTTTTCGCCCCAAACACCAAAGGCCTGCACAATCGATCTGTCTTCGTCGGCAATGAGCGGAAAGGGCAGGTCGAATTTGGTTTCAAACTTTTTGTGGCTTTGCACACTGTCGGTGCTGATGCCTACAATGTGAATGCCGGCTTTTTGCAGAGCAGCAAAGTTATCCCGCAGGTTGCAGGCCTGTGTGGTACATGTAGGGGTATTGTCTTTAGGGTAAAAATAGATGGCCAGTTTTTTGCCTTTAAAATCTTTGAGGGCAATTTTTTTTCCGTTCTGATCGGGTCCGGTAAATGTTGGAGCCTTTGCGCCTGGCTGAAGTGACATATTGAAAATGATTTAGGTGCAATAACGTGCAATGGTTATTTATTGTTCGTACAACAATAAATAGCCAAAGGTCAAGACTGTGCTTGCTTATTTCATGACTTGTGTCACCATAATCAAATGTTGATTCCCGTACTTTTAGTTAGCTGCTCCTTGAGCAGTAATTGGCCTTTTTCAATTATTAAAAATGGCTGGCCCGTGGAATAGATGTAACCCTTTTGTTGCACAGTAGCTTGTAGCAAAATACTTGATACCAACAGCAACGTTTTTCTTTTGCAAATACAGCTTATGTATTGAAGTAGTGTGCTGTACTTAATGAGGTACGGGTGCATGATTATTGTATGTATACAGCTCATTGCCTGCCTTTTATTTACCCCAAGAGACCTTTTGAGAAGATATTTTTTTCTGCCTGTTGATTGCAAAGATTACATGCTCGTAGCTAGGCTATTTTTCTCCGGCTATCCGAACAACTGATGACTGCAGTACTATCAGTTCAATCCAAAACCCTATCAATCTTTTTTTATGAGAAGCGTTTTAGCGGCGCTGCTACTCTTGCTGGCTGGCACAGCAGTTGCTCAAAAAGCAGTGGTGCTGCAGCATGCAGGTACTACTACTATATTTTCCAGCACCAATCCGTTGGGCGATGCTTATGCCGCAGCAGTAAGCGGCGATACCATTTATTTACCTGGCGGAATTTTTCCTGGCTTAGGTATCACCAAAAGGCTGACCATTTTTGGTGCAGGTCATTATCCTGACAGTACTGCTACTACAGGTGTTACTCAGGTTGCTTCTATTGATTTTCAATCGGGCAGCGACGGATCAAAGATTCAGGGATTGCTGGTGCCGGGTGCTATCAATTTCAGCTACAATATCAAGATTGATAGTGTCATTGTTTTGCGGTGCTATGCAGGTGGCATTACTTTTCATGGTGAGAATACTCCAACCTTCAATTGCGTGGGCATACTGTTGTATCAAAACGTAGTGGGCGATATGATTCTCAGGCAAACCGATGGCGTTCGTGTTTTCAATAATATTATTTCTGCTGTTCACGAAACGGGCACCAACACGTGGATACGCAACAATAAAATAAATGGCTTATACAATGCCTATTATGCTTTGCTCGAAAACAACAGCATTGCATCATATTCCAGCGGCATCGATTTTAATACTTTCCGAAACAATATACTGGCAGTGCAGCCTGCTGTTGGTAACAATACCTGGGCAGGAAATTATTATAACGTCGATTTCGGAAACCTGTTTGTACAACAAACAACCTGGTTTGCATACACAGATAATTATCACCTGAAAACACCCGCCAGCTACCTGGGTACTGATGCAACGGTTGTAGGTATTTATGGCGGCTTTTATCCTTACAAAGAAGGGGCCGTACCTGCAGTGCCTCACATACAAGCTGCTACTATACCACTGCAGGCCGATGCCAATGGTTTGCTCAACATCCAACTAAAAGTAGCTGCACAAAACAACTAATCAAGCGCTATGAAAAAAATACTCTCCTTGCTGGCACTGATGTTTGCTACAACTTTGCTAACGGCGCAATCTGCAGTAATACTGCAGCACAATGGGAATGTCACCGCTTTTTACAACAATGCCGCTTTTCAAAATGCTTGTGCTGCTGCAGTAAGCGGCGACACTATTTTATTACCCGGTGGCTTTTTTCCGCCTCCTGAATTTATCGATAAAAAGCTCACCATTATTGGTGCCGGTCACCACCCCGATTCAGCACAGGTAACCAAGCCTACCATTATCACGGGCAGTATAACGCTATATGAAAGTGCAGATGGTAGTTTTATTTCGGGCATGCGGATTGAAGGATATGTACGAATAGCCGGCGGCCATGCGGTGGACATGCTTACTTTATCACGCCTGTTTATTACTGATCGGTTTTTGGTAGAACAGGGCAAGTGGAGTGTAAATGGTACGGTTCGTGAATGCATTATATCCGGTGAGTTGAATGCGCCAGGTTTGGAACAGTTCAGCATTACCAACAATATTTTCGGTTATCGTATTTACTCGGTAAAAAACAGTCTTATTGCCAACAATATCTTTTTGGGAGGCGACCCAATTGGCGAGTCTGTTAGGTCTGCTTACAATCTGGATAACTGTGTGCTACGTAACAATATCTTTTTTAAACCAGTGTATGATTTGTATGGTTTTGTGAGCACACAAATTCAGCACAATGTGTATGCCAATGCACCAGCCATGACGGGCAACTTTCCAACTGGTAATTTCTTCAATGTAAACACGGCCGCTTTGTTTGTGAATTATAATAACACAGGCTTTGCTTATACACACGACTTTCATTTGACTGCACCGGCAAACTATGTAGGTACTGATGCTACGCAGGTGGGATTGTATGGCAGTATACGGCCATGGAAAAATGGTAGTGTACCTGCTATGCCACATATCCTTTCCAAACTTATTGCTGAACATGCAGATGCTGAAGGAAAGATACAGGTGCAGGTTACGGTAGCGGCACAAAATAACTAACTACTAAAGCTCATTGTTATGCGTACGTTTATCTTTATTGCTATAGTATGTCATGCATTTGTTTCACTGGGGCAAAACAGCATACAATCGTATGAGTACTGGTTTAATGGAAACTACGCCGCCAAGCAATTGCAAACGGTGGTGCCTGCAGCTCAGTACACATTGAACACGGCAATACCCACCAATGCTTTGCCAGCGGGGTTGCATGTTTTTAATGTGCGGTTTAAAGATGACAGTGCAAGATATTCGCCCACCATCAGCCAGTTTTTTTACAAGCAGTCAGTTGCTGCCAGCGGCACTGCTGCTATGAATGCATATCAGTATTGGTTCGATAATCAATTTGCCAGTGCAGTCACACAAAGTGTTGCAACCGCCGCTACACTTCAGTTGAATGTGCCATTGAGTGCCACTGCCTTGCCAGATGGATTGCATTTGTTGCATATACGGTTTAGAGATAATGCAAACCAGTGGAGTAGCACCGTCTCCCAGTTTTTTTATAAAGCAGCAACTGTTTCTTCTGGCAGCGAGAATAAGATGCAGGCATATCAATACTGGTTTGATGGAAACTACGCTCAGGCAAGTACAGTAAGCATTTCACCGGCTTCTGAATATCAGTTGTCTGCGGCGTTGCCAACGGCTTCGCTGAGCGAAGGATTGCATGTGCTGCATGTGCGTTTTAAAGATCAGCGCAATCAGTGGAGCTCTGCCATCAGCCAGTTTGTGTACACAGCAAAAGCAGCTGCTGGCACTGCTAATAATGCGCTGCGCAATATGCAATACTGGTTTGATAATGATGTAAGTAAAGCACAAATAAAACCACTAAGCACAACCCCGGTTGTACAGGTTACTGATATGCTGGACGCTAATAGTTTGCCCGACGGTTTGCATATTCTGCATCTTCGTTTTGCCGACACCGTTGGCCAGTGGAGCAGCACCATCAGCCAGTTTTTCTACAAATCGGCTGCAGTGGGTGTTACTACAAATGTTGTTTCCGGATACAGGTATTGGTTTAACGATGAAGGCGCTGGTAGCATGGTTTTTCACAACGTTCCCGAGCAAAATCCTTTGTTGCTGAATACTACGATTGATATGGGTTGCCTTACGTTAGGTGCCAACAGATTGCACATTCAGTTTTTAGACAAAACAGGATTGTGGAGCACACCGCTTACAGATACTATTTCAGTTTTGTCCACACAACATATTTACAGATTTACCGGCAATGGCAATTGGAGCAATGCGGCCAACTGGCTGAACAATGCGAGACCTGCACTTGATGTGCCGGGGTGTAAGCAAATCATCATCGACCATGCTGTGGGCGGTACCTGTATTGTAGATGTGCCACAGTATTTGCTGAAGAATGCGGGTATTACTGTGTTGCCAGGTAAAACCATGGTGATACCACAAACACTTCAAATGAAATAGTGCTTAGCCCCGGAAATATTTTCGACCTTTTAAATGCATGATTATGAAAAAGATTTTACTGATAGCAGCGGCTTGTGTGGCAAGCATGGCAGCTATGTCGCAAGCAGCGTTTGTGTTGAACAATAGCGGTAGCACACAAGCTTTTCGTTCTATCGATTCTGCCATCGCCTATGCACAATCAGGCGATACACTATACTTGCCCGGAGGTACGTATAATTCAAATACCATCATCATCAATAAAAAGTTGGCCATTTTTGGGGCAGGCCATTACCCCGATAGTACCATCGCCACCGGCAGAACTGTTTTAAACTGTTCGATGGTTTTTATTGACGGAGCTTCGTTAAGTGTGTTGCAGGGCGTATACCTGGCGGGTAATATTAATATGGGTAGTAATGCAACAAATAGTAATGTGAATGGCATCGTTATTTCTCGGTGTAATTTTAATGACCTCACATTTTCCTACAATGGAGCCACTGTATCATTAGCAAGCAATTTACTAATCCGTGAAAATGTGATCAGAAATGATTTGACTTTGATCAACGCTAAGGATAACCTGATAGAAAACAACATTATTGATGGTAGAATAAACGCTGCCAATGGTTCAAATACCTTTGTAAACAATGTTGTATTCGGCAGAGCTGGAGCCTCAGGATATTCAATCAATAGTGTATACTCCTGTGTATTCGAAAACAATATTTTTTGCAATACATCTTCTTACGGTTTTTTAGGCAACAGCACTGCAAATACTTTTCGCAACAATGTGTTTCTTTTTCCGAATCAATTGGGTGGTGGCGATGTATCTGAACAAAATCTATTTAGCGTCCCCGATCCTTTTGTAAATAAGAACCTCACTATTTTCTCCTATACACAAAACTTTCATCTTACGCCATCAAGCGTTGCTGTAACCGCCGGCAAGGGTGGTACAGCATGTGGCATTTACGGTGGGGTAAGGCCGTATAAAGAAAGTGCAGTGCCTTTGAATCCGCATGTACGTTCTTCCAATATTGCCGCCAATACCAATAATGCCGGACAAATACAAGTTCAGGTAACTGTAGCCGCACAGCAGCAGTGATTGCTGTACTGCCAGTAGCTAATGTTTCCACGGAAATCCGCTGCTGTTAACAATAGAGTTGATAATAGTTTCAATGGGATGAGATGGCTGATTTTCAGGACTTTTTTTAAGTAAGTGCTTCTGGGTAACATTTTGCGGCCACTTCAAATACATTTTTTGGGGGTAAAAAAGCCGCACAATTGAGCAAAACAGCGGGCAAGGTTTGCCCCTCAACCGTTACTTTTGCCCAATTTTAAAATCCATGCCAAGAGATCATTCCATCAAATCCGTACTCATTATTGGTTCCGGTCCCATCATTATCGGCCAGGCCTGTGAGTTCGACTATAGCGGCACTCAGGCTGCCCGCAGCCTCCGCGAAGAAGGTATCGAGGTTATCCTCATCAACAGCAACCCTGCCACCATTATGACCGACCCCATGATGGCCGACAGGGTTTATTTATTGCCCCTTACGGTAGAAAGCATTGAGCAAATACTGCAGGAAAATAATATTGATGCGGTGCTGCCTACCATGGGTGGCCAAACGGCCCTCAACCTGGCCAAAGAAGCTGAAGAGCTGGGCATTTGGAAACAATACAACATTCGCCTGATTGGGGTAGACATTAAAGCCATCGATAAAGCTGAAGACCGTGAGCAGTTCCGCCAGTGGATGATTCGCTTGGGCGTACCTGTGGCGCCAGCCAAAACGGCTAATAGCTTTTTGGAAGGCAAAGAGTTTGCTCAGGAAATCGGTTTCCCATTGGTGATTCGCCCATCATTTACCCTGGGTGGTACCGGTGGCGGTTTTGTGCATGGCAAAGAAGATTTGGATGAAGCCCTCAACCGCGGCCTCACTGCTTCGCCCATACACGAAGTGCTGGTAGAAAGGGCCGTGTTGGGTTGGAAAGAATTTGAGCTGGAACTCCTTCGTGATAATGCCGACAACGTAGTGATTATTTGTACGGTAGAAAACTTTGACCCTATGGGGGTACATACCGGTGATAGCATTACGGTGGCACCTGCCATGACGCTGAGCGATACTGCCTTTCAACTGATGCGCAACACCGCCATCATGATGATGCGTGACCTTGGCAACTTTGCCGGAGGTTGCAACGTGCAGTTCTCACTCAATCCGGAAACAGAAGAAATCATTGCCATCGAAATTAACCCACGGGTGAGCCGTTCATCGGCACTGGCATCTAAAGCAACGGGTTATCCCATTGCTAAAATTGCTGCTAAGCTGGCCATTGGTTACAACCTCGATGAACTGAAAAACCAGATTACCGGCAGCACCAGTGCTTACTTTGAGCCGGCGCTGGACTATGTGATTGTAAAAATACCCCGCTGGAACTTCGATAAGTTTAAAGGTGCAGATGATACACTAGGCTTGCAAATGAAGAGTGTGGGTGAAGTAATGGCCATTGGCCGCAGCTTTAATGAAGCGGTGCAAAAAGCTTGTCAGAGCCTCGAAAACGAAGCCGTTGGTTTGGGCTACTATGGCAAAAGCCTGATGCATGCCGAAGAATTGCTGGAATACATCAAAACACCGAAATGGGATCGCATTTTCCGCATTAAAGATGCGCTGATGGCAGGTGTATCGGTAAAAAGTGTGGTGCAGGCTACCAAAATAGACCGCTGGTTTATTTACCAAATCCGTGAGCTGTGCAAGCTGGAGCAAGAAATTGCGAAATACACCATTGATACCATTCCGCAAGACTTGATGAAGGAAGTGAAACGCCAGGGCTTTAGCGATGAGCAAATTGCCCGCATCATGCGCAACTGCACTGCCGATCAGGTGTATGAAAAAAGAAAAGCATGGGGTATTACCCGTGTGTACAAACTGGTAGATACCTGTAGCGCTGAGTTTGAGGCCAAAACGCCTTACTACTACAGCACTTTCGAAGGATAACGTTCTTGTATTTTTGCACGGCAGGTTAAGCACATTTGTTTGGCCTGCCGTTTTTTATTGCCCTTACATTTGACCTTATGCCACAGTACCTGAGCAAATAGAACGAATGGCTGGTGCGGAGTTTTTTTGGAAAGATAAGATGCCTACTTTTCTGAAATGATTCTCTCGTACATAACAGCACCATGAATCGTATCTTTTGCTATGTAGTGCTGCTGCATATACTTGGCAATCTGCGGTACATCATTCAGGGTAACAGCATTAAATTGGATGTGGTGCGGATCGATACGCAGGGCATTATCAACAATTATTTTGGGCCTTGATTTTTCAATATCATCTATCCACTCTTTTGTTCTGTAGTCTTGTGCAGGACCGGGCATTACAATCCACCAATTATTACAAAGTCGCATACCCATAGGGCGCTCCGCCATTACATACAGCCGGTCGGCATACCCCCAGATATGAATTTTATCGGTTGGTTTTGTAAGTTGTTGTATAACATTTGCTATAGCATAATCTTCTGGCGATTGTTTGTTTTCGGGTGTACGGTAGTTATAGCTGTTTGCAATTATTTGCAATACAATTACGGAGAAAACTGCATGTGGAGTATAGTTAGTTATTTTTTTGAAAGGCATTACTGCCTTGTGCAAAGAAGTAACTAATAAAATAGCAGGTACCCATAAGTATATGAGGTAATGAACAGAGTTCCAGCCGCTTTGCACAACTGCATATAAGTTAGCAATGAAAAAAAGGAATGTAAATACAACGGTATAATTCAGTTTCTTTTTTATTAGCGTTAGATACAACAATACGCCAATAGAGATAGTGCCTGCAATTGTAAGGATTATGGTATCTGTAGGGCGTATTATAAAGGCAAGGATTCGTCTGGGGGAGTACCTGTGAAGAAAACTATCTGCACTACTTTGTAAGGTGTAAGCGTAGTAGTAATAGTTGGCAAAGTAGTCGTTCAAAAAGCTTTGCCATTCGTGATGTAAAGCAAAATAGACACCAACCAAAACAGAGGGCAATAAAGCTCCTGTTGTTATTGTCAACATCATTTTAATCTTCCTGTTTTTCCAACAGTAGCCTATGGCAAATAGCCCGATTATTAATCCGGCTGGCGCATTTTGAAACTTGATAAAAGGAAGGCTGCCAAGTAGTAATCCCAGTGCAAGCGGATACCAAAACCGGGTGGGTCTTTGGCAAATAATGTACAGTAGCCATAATGAAACTGTAATTTGAAACAAGGAAGGTGCTTCACTGTTGTAGCTAAAAAAATCAACATGCGAAGCTGTTGCCAAAACTGAAAACAGTGGCAGCACAAGTAGCCAGCCAGCCATTTGTTGGCGTGTATATTTCGCAATAAGCAACGCGGTGATACAAAATGAAGCGATAAAAAAAATTAATCCCAATAGATCAGCAGTAAAATAATTTAGCGGTAAGCCAAGTAGCGGAAGAATGAGTAGCGGGGCCACAGTAAGGGGTCTGCCTTCGTTGCTGTTAAGCAGCCACCACAAAGGGTTGTTACTAAAAAAAGTAGAACGGGCAGAAGCCAGCCATATAGATGCATCAGCACCAGTTTCAAAATTTACAGTGTAAAAGCATCTAATGAGAATAGTGAGGCCGGCAATGCAGAACAATGCTAATTGTAAGCTTGCTTTTTTTTTGTGCAAGGCATACGTAATGTAAAGTGATACAAGTGTGAAAGATAGTCCTGCTATAATCATACGCTTGAGTTAATCGAGCTTTTGTAATACAGTAAATACACTGGTGCCCCAGGGCGGGCTTACAATCTTATTTTCCAGCTTTAATATTTGCAAGCAACTATTGTTAATGAATGGCGACGGCACTGTCAGGTCAGAGCTGATTTCGTTGGCATGAGTGATGCCCGTGTAATGTTGAAGCAGTTTCCATTTTCGAATCGCCCACACCATCGGTGATAACAGAAAATTCCAGTATCTGTTTTTTAAGATGATACAGCCAGCCGCTGTTGCATAGCGTTCAAAATCTTTGGCAGTAAATCGTTTGATGATGCCCACCTGATGATCGTGTGTGCCCTTGAATGCTTTGAATGCATTGTTGTTGGTGATGATGATGCCGCCGGGCTTCAGCATTTGTGCAAATTGCTGTAATACTGCCACTATCTCTTCATCTACCAGATAGGTCATTACATCCATACAGCAAATAACATCAAACTGTTGTCCATGAAAGTGCATCGCTGTTTCCTGAATATACCCTTGCTTTACCGGTACCTCAGTTTTTGCTGTGGCAAATGCCACGGCATCTGTTGATGCATCTAACGCAAGCAGATTGTTGTAACCCATTTGTTGTAACCGAAGCAGCAAACCACCAGTGCCACATCCTGCATCTAATATGTCAGGGTTGGTTTCTGGCAAAAAACGTTGCTGAATGACTTCGCCTACCTGATTGTGCAAATGACGGTACCACCAAAGTGTGGTTTCAGATTGGTGCATCAGCGCATACTCATGCTTCTTTCCGATCATCCTTTATGCTCTTTTGTTTTACAACGTATTGTGGCCAGCCATTTTGCGTCATCATTATTTTGCCCAGGTATTCGCCCAGTAAGCCCATGGCAAAAAACTGTAAACCCATTACTAATACCAGGGTTATCCAAACTATGTGTTCTGCTTTGTAGTACTCTTCAAAAAACCAGATGATGACAGTTTCGAAAACTATAGCTAACAAACCCAATGCTATAAACAACCAGCCCGACATGAAAAGAATGCGTAACGGACGTGGACTGCAGATGATGAACATATTTAGAAACAATGACACTAACCTGCGAATGCTATAATTGCTTTTACCTTCTTTTCTTTTTTGATGATCTACCAGTTGGCTGTCTACATTGCGGGTAACAGCGAATATCAATCCATCTATAAACGGATAGGGGCCTTTGTAGCGGACAATTTCATCAATCACAGGTCGGCTAATGACTTTAAAGCTAGAGAGGTACAAGTTTTTAGGCTTATCCATCAACTGGCTGATAAGCCAATTAAATAGTTTACTACCCAAATTCCGAAACAATGAATGTTCTTTTTTTCCATAGCTGGCATACACCACATCCAAATCGTCTTGCCGGGCTTTTTCTACCAGCTTTAGCATTTCTGCTGGCGGATTCTGAAAGTCATCATCGATGATGGCTGCATAGTCGCCGGTGCAATGGTTTAGCCCGCACATCACTGCATTGAACTCGCCAAAATTTCTGCGCAAACTAATGGCCTGCACATTGCTGTATTGCTGCGCCAATTGAAAAATAATGCGTTCGCTTCTGTCTCTGCTACCGTCGTTTACCAAAACAATTTCAACATTGGTTGCGGGTAGCGATTGCTGTAGCAATGCCACCAAATTACCAATGGACGATTCACTATTGTATACCGGAATAACTACAGAAAGTAACATGCAGAAGGGCGCTGGGTGTTTCAGCCAGACAAATATACTTTGGGATAGCATGCATAGGCCAGCAGGATAACCGCATGGCATAAGAAAAGGCCACCATGGGGTGGCCTTCGTTGAATGAACAAGGGTAAGCATGCTGCATTAAAGCAGCTATATATTTTACTGGCGGGGACGAATGCCTTGAGGACGATTCATGCCTGGCCGTTCGCCGGCTTCGCGGCGGCGTTGCAGTTCTTTGCGTAGCATTTCTCCCCAGGTACGTTCGGCACGGAGCAGCTTGTCAAACTTTTGCTCACTAATGCACTTGGTAAACTCTGGCTTGTACTGCTTGCGCATGTTCAGGAGTTTTTCTTCCCAATCTAATTCGGAACCTTTTTTCTCCCGGTGCTCTTGCATCATACGCCGCATATCGCCCTGATATTTGTTGTACACGGGCCAAAACTTTTCTGCTTCAGCAGGTGTAAGCTCCAGTTGCTTGCTGATGAATGCAATGCGCAATGCTTCTACAGCATCATCTTTCTTGTCTTGTGCATGGGCCAATATGCTCATGCCAAACATCCATACTAATACGAGTAACTTTTTCATGACAAAGGGTAGAGTTGAATCATTAAATATTTTTTTGAGTGACAGGATGCTGTTGCAATTGTTCGCTAATGGCTTCTGTACTGATGGTTTGTAATGCCGCTTCAAAATTGTCTGTTTCCAGCAAGTAGGCGGCTTCTGTTTGGCTGCTGCTTTGGCCGATGGCCGAAAATGCAGATTCCAATGTATTGTCGTCGAGGTTGGCCAATTGCAAACTAAACTCCTGTGGTATTTCCACTGTGTCTACTGTTGTTGTGGCCAAGCCGGCATTGTTGGCAGCATGGTCGGCAACAGTCATTTGCCAAATGCTGAAACCCGCTATCATGATTGCTGCTGCAATAGCTATACGTACAATGGCTTTGCGGGTAATGCTCACCACTTTGCCAACTGTAGCAGGTATGGCGGGTTGCAGTTGGTCAAAATATCCTGCAGGAACTGCGTAGGGCATTTGCTTAGGCATAGCCGCCAATGTTGGTGCTATTTCCTGCAGTTCGTTGGCAGCGGTTGCCGCCATAGGTTGCAACGAATCAAAGTAACCTGCAGGTACGCTGTAAGGCATTTGTCGTGATAAATCTGCTACTGTTGGTGCTACGTTTGTCAGCTCTTGTTGTGCCTCTTGCTGGCGTACCAGTGCCAACATGTTGTCGGCAAAATTGTCAAAATAACCGCTGGGTACTGCTGTAGCATTTACCTGCGCCAGCATGCTGTTTGCCAGTTGCTCAAAGTAGCCTGCAGGCACTTCAAATGGCATTTGGCGGCTTGCGGCAGCAAGCGTGGGTGCTATATTTTTCAGTTCGTTCAATATCGTAGTATCGGGTGTCATGTTATTTACTGTTAGTCAGACTTTTCAATTGTTAACTGGTTTAACAGCTCAGGCATGTTTTACAATATAATCTTCAATTTTTTTGGCAGCATGGTGGTAGCTGGCTTTGAGTGCACCGGTGGTGGTACCCAGCATTTTGCTCATTTCTTCGTACGGCATTTCGTCGTAGTAGCGCAGGTTAAATACAAGGCGTTGTTTTTCGGGGAGCTGATTAATGGCCAGTTGCAACTGCCACTCCAGCCGGGTGCTGTCGAAGTGTTTATCTGCTTTAATGCTGTTTTCAAAATCATAACCGTTGTCTTCATTACTCAGGCTTACAGCGGAGGTTTTCTTTTTTTTCTGCTCCAAAAAACTAATGCTTTCGTTGGTGGCTATGCGGTACAGCCAGGTGTACAGCTGGCTGTCCTCCCGAAAATTGGCCAGTGCATTCCACACTTTTACAAACACGTTTTGTAGCACGTCGTTCGTGTCTTCGTGTTCAATAACCATACGCCGTATGTGCCAGTAGAGTTTCTCCTGGTATTTTTTAATGATGGCGGTGTAAGCCTTCTCCCGAAGTTCGGGCAGGGCAAACTGTGCCAGTAGTGTTTTGTCGTCGAGGTGCATGCAGGGAAGATTTTCAGTAAAACATGGCTATGACCACAAATTGGAGGGCGGGTTTAAGCTACTGCAAAAAACAAACGCAGCAAACCGTTGGGGCTGCTGCGTTTGTTTTTTGGCTATTATCAATTAGTAGGCCGCTGCTTCTGTGCTGAACTGGCTGGCCTGTATGGTTTGTTTTTTGCGCTTCAGGCGGTGTATTTCAAATTCATCATCAAAATAATCATACACGTTTTCACCAAAAATGCGGCTTAGCGCTTTGCAATGTCTTACGGTAAGTTCCGTGAGGTTGTTTTCAATTTTGCTGTAGGCTGCTTGCGAAATGCCCATTTCCATGGCCACCGCATCTTGCTTGATGCCTTTTTTCTCCCTCAGTTGTTTGATGATTCCTCCTGGCATGGCGTAGAGTTTTAGCTATAACCGCAAAATCTCCAAAATGTTTCAACAAACCTGATTAAAAATGCAAAATTGTTGCAAAGATTATTTACGGGCAATGGCTTTTTTGGCGGCAGCTACAATGTTGGGCGCATCCAAACCATATTTTTTCAGCAGGTCGGCAGGTTTTCCGCTTTCGCCAAAGGTGTCGTTGGTACCTACAAACTCAATAGGCACGGGCTTGTTGCGGGCAGCTACCTGTGCTACGCTGTCGCCGAGTCCACCGAGTACGTTGTGCTCTTCGGCAGTTACGGCACAGCCGGTTTTGCTGATGCTGGCAATAATGGCTTCGCTATCCAACGGCTTGATGGTATGAATATTAATTACTTCTGCTGCAATGCCTTCGGCTTGCAGCGTACGGGCAGCTTCAATGGCTTTCCATACCAGGTGGCCGCATGCAAAAATGGAAACATCGGTACCTTCTGCCAGCAGCTGTGCTTTGCCAATTACAAAATCGCTGCCGTCTTCGGCAGTAAAGTTGGGCCACTTGGGGCGGCCAAAACGCAGGTACACAGGCCCTTCATAGTCGGCAATGGCCATGGTAGCAGCCTTGGTTTGGTTGAAGTCGCAGGGCACAATCACGGTCATGCCCGGCAGCATTTTCATCAGGCCAATATCTTCCAGAATTTGGTGGGTGGCACCATCTTCGCCCAGTGTAAGAC
Organism: Chitinophagaceae bacterium; assembly: GCA_020848815.1. Lineage (GTDB taxonomy): Bacteria > Bacteroidota > Bacteroidia > Chitinophagales > Chitinophagaceae > Phnomibacter. The sequence goes on from JADLHL010000139.1 coordinate 26,090, forward strand.
CAGCATGGCTGGCGCAAATTTTTACGTTCTTATGGCTGTAGGCAATGCTCTGGCGAATTTGATCGTATACACGGCCGGTGCTAAAGTTGGCAAACGTAGTGGTGTATGGAATGTAGCCGCCAATGGTGAGGCCGGCAGCAATGCCCATCATGTTGGCTTCGGCAATGCCCACTTGTACAAAACGCTCCGGAAAGTCTTTGATGAATGGGCCGAGCTTCAAAGAACCGGCGAGGTCGGCCGTAAGGGCTACCACTTTGGGGTTGCGTTTTCCGGCTTCGTAAATGCCTTCACCAAAACCACCGCGGGTTTCTTTTTCATTTTGTACTACTATATCAGATAACTGGGGCATAGCTGAAAATTTTGTGCCGCGAAAATAGTTGTAAACCTGCAAGCAGGGCTTAAAAAAATCCCGTTCTGCTGTTGAAAAAAACAAGGCCCTGCCGATGCAAACATCTACAGGGCCTTCTATAGTGCTACACAACAATTCGTTAGTTCAAAAAAGCTTGCTGCAAGCCTTGCAGGGCTTCATCTTCCCGTATGCGGAGTTCCCATTTCCAGGCACTGCTCATCATATCATCAAGGTTGTACTGGCATTGCCAGCCCAGCTCATGCACAGCTTTTTCATTGTTGGCATAAATGGCTACAATATCGCCGGGCCTGCGTGGCCCCACTTGGTAGTTGAGGGCAACACCACTTACTTTTTCAAATGCCTTGATGGCTTCCAGCACGGTTACGCCATTGCCTGTGCCAAGGTTGAAAATGTCTATTTGTTTAGTGCTTTCACCGTTCATCAGCCGCTGCACTGCCAGGGTATGTGCATGCGAAATATCGCAGATATGAATGTAGTCGCGGATGCAGCTGCCATCACGGGTGTCGTAGTCAGACCCGTACACCTGCATCATAGGCAGTTTGCCAATAGCCGTTTGGGTAATGGCCGGCACAAGGTTGGCCGGTTTGCCCAATGGCAGCTCACCTATCAGGGCTGTGGGGTGAGCACCAACAGGATTGAAATAGCGGAGCAAAATGCATTTGGTAGTGCCCAGTTTGGCTACTTCGGCAATCATTTGTTCGCCCATTTGCTTGGTAAGGCCATAGGGGCTTTCGGCAGGTTTTACAGGCGACTGCTCCGTAACCGGAATGCTATCGGGGCTGCCATATACTGTGCAAGAAGAAGAAAACACAAAATGTCCAATAGCAAACTCACGGGTGCACTTCAGCAGGTTGATGAGTGAAATGAGGTTGTTTTCAAAATACATCAATGGCTTTTCTACCGACTCACCCACGGCTTTGTAGGCAGCAAAATGAATGATGGCAGCCACGTCAGGGTTTTCTTCAAACACAGCCCTGGTTTCATCAAAACTGCAGAGGTCTACTTTATAGTTTTTGATTTTGCGGCCGGTAATTTTTTCTACACCTTCCAGCAGGTAAGTAGTGCTGCGGCTGTTATCGTCAATAGAAATTACGTCAAATCCGTTTTCTACTAAATCTACAATGGTGTGGGAGCCGATGAAGCCACAACCACCGGTTACAAGAATTTTTGGCATGCAACAAAGTTAATAGTTGCACACGGGCTATCCATGCAAAAAATGCGACCCGTTTGAGTCGCATTTTATTGCTATACACAATTGTGTATGTAGAAAAAAACAATTAAGAACCGTAGTAAAAACGGACGAGGTAATAAACTCCGGCTGCCAGTGCAGCACTTACTGGTATCGTCAATATCCATGCCCACAGCAGGTTGAGCGTTACGCCCCAGCGTACAGCACTCAAACGCTTGGTAGCACCTACACCTATAATAGAACCAGTAATGGTATGCGTGGTAGAAACCGGAATTTTTAATGCCTCTGTAACGAAGAGGGTAATAGCACCGGCTGTTTCGGCAGCTACCCCTTCAAACGGGGTAACCTTGGTAATGCGGGTGCCCATGGTTTTTACAATTTTCCAACCGCCACTCATGGTGCCAATGCCAATGGCTGCATAACAGGCGAGTGGTACCCAAACCGGCATTTCATCAAAGCCGGCAATGTTGCCGTTGGCAATGAGAGCCGCGGTAATGATACCCATTACTTTTTGCGCATCATTGCCACCGTGGCCAATGCTGAATGCCGCTGATGAAACCAGCTGCAACCGCTTAAACCATTGGTTGCTGCGGGCAGCATTCAGTGTGCTCAGGAAGAAAGTAAACACGGCCATTACCAGCAAAATGAACGCCAGCAAAATCCACTTAAAGTTGGAGCCATGAAAAATCACTTTCAGCGCATGGCTTTCGAAGTGGGTTTTCAGTTTGGCAGGATCTGTTACCAGGTTGAAGTACAAAAACAAGGCAACCAAACCAATAACCACCAGTGAAATAATTTTTGGTGCAGGGCCTTTGCGAAATGAATTGATAAACCACAGCGATATGATAAAGGCCATGAGCATACCAACCATGGGCGCCAGTACAATAAAGCTGGCAATCTCCATTACTTTTTCGCTGTTTACCGAGCCAAAGCCGGCATGGGCTATGGCTGCGCCGGCAAAGCCTCCAATCAATGTATGCGAAGAGGAAGAAGGAATGCCAAACCACCAGGTAAAGAGGTTCCAGGCAATGGCTGCCAGCAAACCGCTGAAAATAACCGGGAGGGTAATGAATTCTTCGTGTACGGTTTTTGCAATGGTATTGGCTACGCCGTGGTCTTTAAAAATAAAGAAGGCCACAAAGTTGAATACCGCCGCCCACACCACCGCCTGAAAAGGCGTTAGTACTTTGGTAGAAACGATGGTAGCAATGGAGTTGGCAGCATCATGAAAACCATTGATGTAATCAAAAATGAGTGCCAGTGCTATAATGACAACCAGAAAAGTCATAAACAGTATTGAGAATGAAAAGGAAACAACCGGATGAAATCATCCAAGGTCGCTTTACGCATATTTAATAATGATTGACTCAATCACATTGCCGGCGTCTTCAAACTTATCGGTTACCAGTTCCAGTACCTGATAAATTTCTCTTTTCTTAATCACTTCTTTGGCATCGGGCTCGGTGGCAAACAAGCGTTCAATGCTCAGGTCAAATACATCGTCGGCCTGGTTTTCAATGCTGTTTACCCGTACCAGTGCATCGGTAATGCTGCGTACATTTTTCATGTTGCGCAGTTCTTTTACCGCTGTTTTTACCTGTATGCAGCCTTGCTCAATCAGGTCAGCAAATTTAGAAATGCCAATATCGTTGGGGTTTACCCGGTAAAAGTTGATTTTTTTGGCAGATGCGTAGATGTAATCTGCAATATCATCGAGGGCTGAGGCCAGGTAGTGTATGTCTTCGCGGTCGAACGGTGTAATGAAGTTGCGGCCCAGTTCGGTAAAAATGCGGTGGGTTACTTCATCATTTTTGTGCTCCAGGTCTTCTACTTGTTTAATGAGGGCTGCACGTTTGTCATAGTCGGTTTCGTTCACTATTTCCTTCAGCTTCTTACCCATTATTTCGAGGTTGTCGGCTACGTTTTCAAACAAATCGAAGAATACCCGGTCTTTGGGCAGAAAGAATTTGAGTACAGAATTGAGACCCATGATGTAGTTGTTTTTTGCGCAGCAAAGGTCAGCGGATAGATGCTCAGTAAACGCATGCTGTTATTTGGTAATAATTTCTTAACAATGAAATAATGTAGCTGCTGCAGCGCCGAAAGGCTGCCTCCCTTATATCAATCGTTTGCGGACAGCACAGGACACTCGGCTTTGGCGGTTGGCTACTTTTATGGGGCTAATCATTTGCCATATGTACAAATTTCGCCTCGTGGCCATCTTTCCGATGGTTTTGCTCGCCATTGCTACTTCCGCTTCGCCCTTTTATGGGTCCGACAGCTCGAATACAACATACGTTATTACACAACACGGCGTAGGTACCGACAGCAGCAAGCTGAGCACAGCAGCCATTCAACAAGTGATAGACAAAGCTGAAGCAAATGGTGGCGGAACCATTGTTGTACCGAAAGGTGTGTTTTTAACCGGCGCTTTGTTTTTTAAACCCAACACCAAATTGCAGTTGCAGGAAGGGGCGCAGCTCAAAGGCTCCGATGATATCAGCAATTATCCGTTGCTGCCCTCCCGTATGGAAGGCCGCAGCATTTACTATTTCGCAGCCCTCATAAATGCCTATCATGTAGATGGTTTTGAGATCAACGGCCCTGGCACCATTAATGGTAACGGACACCGCTACTGGCAATACTTTTGGGACTACCGCGACTCTGTGAAAAAGACCGGCCGCAGTGCTACCAACCTTGAAGTACACCGGCCACGGTTGGTATTCATCTGGGGTAGCAATAATGTAACCATTCGCAATGTGAAGCTGCACAATGCAGGCTTTTGGACCACTCACTTGTACCAGTGCAACAATGTGCTGATTGAAAACTGCGATATCCGTTCGCCGTTTGCACCGGTAAAGGCGCCGAGCACCGATGGTATTGATATTGATGTGTGTAAAAACGTGACTGTTCGCAAATGCTATATCTCAGTAAATGATGATGCGGTGTGTGTAAAAGGCGGTAAAGGCCCCGATGCTCATTTGCGTAGCGAAAACGGTGTGGTAGAAAACATTCTGATTGAAGATTGTGTGTTTGGCGAATCGCATGGTACACTCACATTTGGCAGCGAAAGCATTCATGCCCGCAACATTGTAATGCGCAATTGTGTGATGGAACACAACACGTCCATCCTGCGGTTGAAAATGCGCCCCGATACGTATCAGATTTATGAAAACGTACGCATCGAAAACATCACGGGCAAGTGCGGCACTATTATTAGCATGGCACCATGGACGCAGTTTTTTGATATGGGTGGCAGTACCGCCAAACCCTATGCACAAGTACGCAACATTGTTTTCAACAACATACAGGTGCAGTGCAACAGCCTGGGCACTATGGAAGGAAACCCCATGGATACTGTAAGTGCTATACAGTTCAACAATGTGAAAGCTACCGCCAAAGCACCGGTGTTGAAAACGCCATATAAAGCAGGCATTGCGTTGAACAATGTATTGGTAAACGGCCAGCCATTTGAGTGGAAGTAGCGGTTGTACATTTATGTGTAACTAAAATATTTTCTGTAGATGAGTAACATCGCCGACACGGGCAGTGAGGCCTGCTACAGCAACAGTAAGTTGCGTTTGTGAAGAGGCCATCCATAAAATTCTTAGTGAATGAAGGAGTTTGTATTTGTAACCTGTTTGCTGTTTTTTTTCGCTGCTGCAGTAGCGCAGGAGAAAAAAATATGGCACGGCATTCAACGTGAAGTACGGTATCGTCCGGAAGGAAATGATATTGTTATTGAAAACGGCACAAGGCGTTTTAACCGTGCATTGTATGGTGGCAATACAGCCTTTCGTGCAGAAGCCGGCGACCTGCCAGAGTTTGCATTATACATGCCGGGCATGGGTGGCAATCTGAAATTTGGTTTTGTTATCAATGGAAAAAGTAAATGGCTGATTGAAGCAAAACATATCAAAGCCTTGTATCGTGCGGGTTCCATGTTGTACGAAATAAAAGATCCGTTGCTGGGCAATGCAGTGATTTATGTACACGCCATTGCATTGTACGACAGAGAAGGGTTGATGGTGAAATTGTGTACAAGCAATGCGCCAGCGGGCTTGCAAATAGTGGCTGCTTATGGTGGCGCAACAGGCAAAAAGTTTTCACGTGATGGAGATATTGGTGCAGATCCTGAATCCTCATTTTACCTGAAGCCTGAGTATTGTAAGGATAATATTTATACTATAAAGAATAACCATTTCAGTCTGCTGTATGGTTTTGCAAAACCTTTAAGCGAAGAAGAACGCTACGAAGTACAGCATTTGCCCAATGCACAAACCAACAATGCAGCTGCAGATAAAGCAAAAGCAATCGCGGCTGTGTTTCCTGAAAATACAGTGATGAAAATTGCGGATGCCACACAATTGCAATCGCCACAAAGTTTTCTCACAGCTGCAACTTCAACAGAAGCACCTGCACTATCGGCAGTTGTGGACGCACAAAAAGCACCCCTGTATTTTTTAATACAGAAGTCGGAAAAAAGTCAAACTGTTGCTTACCAGCAATTACCAACGATATTTTCGCAAGCAGAAATTGCCAGAAAAAAAATTGCTAACAGCATAACCATCAACACACCCGATGCACACATGAATGCATTGGGCCCGGCATTAAGTATTGCTGCTGATGCCGTATGGGAAGATCCATCATTTATGCATGGTGCTGTGGCATGGCGTATGCGGCTGAATGGCTGGCGGGGAGCGTACCTCGCCGATGTAATGGGCTGGCACGACAGAGCCAGAAAACATTTTAACGGATATGCATTGTCGCAGGTTACAACACCTGCCAGCGGGCCCGTTGTAGCCGACACAGCATTGCATTTGGGACGGCAACTTGAAAAGTTGGGGACTTCATTATTTAGTAGCGGATACATTTCAAGAAATCCGGGTGGCGATTTACGTGCCCATCATTACGATATGAATTTGGTATTCATCGATCAGTTGCTCAATCATTTCAACTGGACCGGTGATACTGCGTATGTAAAACAGATGTGGCCTTTGCTGGTGCGGCATCTCGATTGGGAAAAACGAAATTTTGATGTGGATGGCGACGGACTGTATGATTCCTATGCGGCTATCTGGGCAAGCGATGCTTTGCAGTATAGCGGCGGCGGTGTCACACATTCTTCGGCGTACAATTACCGGTCAAATAAAATGGCTGCACAACTGGCCAAAATCATTGGCGAAGATGGCAGCAAGTATGCAGCAGAAGCCGCTACAATACTCAATGCCATCAACCAGCAATTGTGGATGAAAAATAAAGGTTGGTATGCCGAATACAAAGATTTGTTGGGCAATAAATTGTTGCATGAATCAGCTGCCTTATGGACCATCTATCATGCACTCGATGAAGGCATTGCCGATCCCATTCAAGCGTATCAATCTTTGCAATATGTAAATGCATATATACCACGTATGCCCATTGTGGCCAAGGGTTTGCAAGATTCAACTTTATACACTTTATCTACCAGTAACTGGCAGCCTTACACCTGGAGTTTGAATAATGTGGCATTGTCAGAGTTGCTGCATACCACATTGGCGTACTGGCAGGGCGGGCAAAAAGAAGAGGCGTATCAATTATGGAAAAGTTCGTTGATGGAAAGTATGTATCTGGGTGCCAGCCCCGGCAATATTCAACAGCTTAGTTTTTACGATGCCATACGCGGCGAACTCTATCGTGATTTTGCCGATCCTGTAGGAATGGCTGCCCGTTCTTTAGTGGAAGGATTGTTTGGCATAACGCCAGATTTGCTCAATCATTCTTTAACCGTGAAACCCGGATTGCCAAAGCAGTGGAACCATGCTTCCCTCAATACACCTGACATTTCATTTGCATTTAAGCGAAAAGGATTGGTTGAAGAATACACTCTTGCTACTCGTTTTAAAAAGGCTGTGAAGTTGCAGCTGATTTTGCCAGCCTATCGGGATGTCATTGCATCGGTTACTGTGAATGGGAAAGCAGCTACATGGAAAAATGTAGATAGCATTATTGGACAGCCCGCCTTGCAAATAGATGCCGCTCCTGCAAAAAAAAATACCGTTGTGATACAATGGAAAGGTGCCGCATTTGAAAAACCACAACACCAGTTAGCCTATAACGGAAAGGAACTGGTGCAGGTAACTTTGAAACAGGCAACTGTCTTAAACGCCCATCAGCCGGTGGAAGTATTGCGCAACCTGATATACAGCAGCAATACGGTTTCGGGAAAGCTAAACGATGCAGGCGTAAACAGCCTTTACCTGCAATTGAAACAAGGAAACTTTACATGGTTTCAACCGTTGAGCTTTTCACTCATAAAAGATGAGTTGGTGTATCAGGAGCCTGCTATTTCAGCTACCACAACATTTGAAAAAATTGATATTACACCCTACTTCAACGATGCGGTAACCAATATTTTCAAGAACGAATATTTATCGCCACGCCCTGCTGTGCCTACGTTGCAGCTGCCTGTACAAGGTATTGGCAATTGGGCGTATCCGCTTACAACAGCAAACATTAGCGATAGCGGCTTGCGTGTAAAAGCTGGCGTCAAAAACGAAGTGATTATCAATCATATTCCATTCAACACTCCATCTGCTGAAAAAAAGAATATCGTCTTTACATCTATGTGGGATAATTATCCCGATTCGGTTGTGCTACCATTAACCGGGAAAGCTTCACATGCTTATTTGTTGATGGCGGGTAGTACCAACCCCATGCAAAGCCGAATGCTGAATGGAACGGTTGAAGTAACTTATGCAGATGGAACTTCCACAACATTGCCATTACGCAATCCTGAAAACTGGTGGCCCATTGAGCAAGATTATTTTGTAGATGGTTTTGCATTTACCGCAGGCGACACCAAACCCACCCGTGTATTGCTCAAGACGGGAGAAGTGATGCCGCCGAATTATAAATACACAGGCATCAAAGGTTTTTCCAATTTTGGTATTGATGGCGGAGCTGCTACTGTGCTGAACGTACCCTTGAATCCGAACAAACAATTAAAGGGCATGACACTCAAAACCATTGCCAACGATGTAGTCATTGGTTTGATGAGTGTAACGCTGGTACGCTAATTTTCCGTTATTGATGTGAAGGGGGCACAGGTGCAAACGAAAAGCTTTGCAGTCATCATTATACTATGCGTGATGGTGCCCATGCCCGCCGCAGCATTTGTGACTGCTTACGGGCAGGTCGCCGGTATCGCCTGTTACCGGATAGCCTTTGGCCACCCAATGCCGCAAACCTTTGCGCATGTGATATATGCGGTCGAAGCCATTTTGCTGCAAAAAAGCAGCGGCATCCAAGCTCAACACGCCTCTTTCGCAGGCTACTATGATATCCTTTTCAACAGGTAGTTCGGTAAACCGCTCCATGAGTTGGCTCAGTGGCATATACATGATATTGCCTTCGGCAAATTGAAGTGCTTCGGTCGCTTCCGCTTCGCGGATGTCTAACAATATAGCCCCTGTTTTGAGCCACTGCCTGGCACTGGTGGGGCACAGCTCCCGAACCACTATTGAAGTTTGCATACGCCCATTTTTTTTCAAAGCAACAACAAGCCTGGCTAGTGGGCAGTAACAAACATCACCGCAGCTAAAAGAAGATAAAATTGAAAAGTGCTTGTACACTATAACACCATGGCAACTCAATATTACACAACGGTACATACTGAAATAAATGATGGAGTTGCTCATTCGTAAGTAGTTGTTTTACTACATGCCTGTAATTTTTTAATGATTAATTTTACCCACGTATTTATGTAAATACGTTGCTGCTGATGTACAACTAAATGGCTGTAACAGTTTGAGTATGTGCATCAGGCGTTTTACGCTTTACAAATCTCCTGGAAAGAATAAAATCAACTATTAGTGTAGTTGTGCGATGATTGCCTGCGGGTAACATTCTCCGTTGGGAGCCCGCTTTCATCTGCAACACACTGATTGGAAAAAACCAGGATGTATGATTTGTCAGTTATTGATACATAGTGCCGCAGGCATCAACAAGTACAGCATTTTTCCGTGTCTGGAACAATGGCTGTGCCAACCTTTTACCACACAATTCCAGCAACAATGAGTTCAGCACTACCTCCGTTTTCTTGTAGATATACACCTAACGTACCCGCATTGCTGCAATCACTACAGTGTAGTGTTGCTATCTCTACCTATCAGGCGGGCAAGGTCATTTTTTTATCGCCCGATGGTAATGGCAGCATGCGTCAGCTGCCCCGCAATTTTGATAAACCCATGGGCATGTAGTACCACAATGGCCGCATGGCGTTGGCTACGCAGCACGAAGTAGTGGTGCTTTCCAACGGTGCGGGTTTGGCTAAAGAATATCCGCAAAAGCCCGGCTATTACGATGCGCTTTTTGTGCCCCGTGCCAGCTACTATACCGGCACGGTAGATATGCACGACATAGCCTGGGATGCTCAGGGCCGCCTGTGGGGTGTCAATACATTGTTTTCTTGCCTTGTACACATTACGGATGAATACAGTTTTACCCCTGTGTGGACGCCGCCGTTTATCAGCAGCCTGGTATCGGAAGACCGCTGCCACCTCAACGGCATGTGCATGGTAGATGGCCAACCGAAATACGTAACCATGTTTGGTAAAAGCGAAAGCCAAAAAGGCTGGCGACCTAATGTAACGACGGGCGGATTGCTGATGGATGTACAAACCAACGAAGTAATACTCGCCAACCTGCCCATGCCGCATACGCCCCGCTATTTCAACGGGCAGTTGTATTGCCTGCTGTCTGCCACCGGCGAACTGGTGCAGGTAGATGTGGCCAACAAAACTTATGAAGTCATCAGCCGCAGCAATGGCTTTGTACGGGGCATGGATATGATTGGTGATTACCTGTTTGTGGGTTTATCGAAACAGCGCAGTACCTCTTCATCAAAACGAACACTGCCCGTGGCACAGCAGCCACTGGAGTGTGGCATAGATATTATACACCTGCCAACCCGGCAAATAGTGGGCAATATCCGCTACCTCAATGGTACCGAAGAACTGTACGATGTGGCCGTGCTGTCACAGATGCAACAGCCGGGTATTCTCAATCATACCACACCGCAGCATAAGCGGGCACTGCACATACCCGATGGATGTTTTTGGCGGGGAGATGACGAAACAACTCAAGCAACTCAATGATCACTTTAAATAACACATTTATGCAACCAACCGTACACTTTGCTACGCAACAAACACGTAACAACTACGTGAAAACCATGACCCGATTAGAACGGGCCATTGCCACGGGCCGCTTTTTGGCACTCAGCCTGCGCAAACGCCGCCAGCTTTGGCAGCGACTGGTACGCTACAGTCGCCAGCTTGGCCGTGCCATCAAACCTTCGTTGGCCGCCGCCATACTTACGCTGGGCGTAGCTATCACCGCACCAACCAATGCCCAAACCGTAGTGCAGCGCACCGGTGGCGACAATCCACTAACAGGAAAAACTGTAACTGGAGGATATTCTAAACCAGCTTTTGCTGATATAGATGGAGATGGCGATTTGGATTTGATGATTGGTCAGTATTACGCAAATGGATACTTCTATCTCAGAACGGGTTCATCGCCCACAACCTTTAATGCCGGAACCCAATTTTCGTTTAAAGCCATAGAACATGCAAGTCCGGCTTTTTTTGATTATGATAATGATGGTGATGCAGATATGTGGTTTGGAAATACAAGTGGTGTCTTAGAAATGCATCCTTACATGGGTAGCGCTACAGTAAAAGCTGGTGGCAATGCTAATATGCCAACGTATCCAAATTATCCTCTGGGGGATTATGCTCAAACCGGGCACACAAACGTATTAAGCGCAGTTGCGGTAGGAAATAATGCTACTCCTGCTTTTGTAGATATTGACAATGATGGCGACATGGATTTGTTTGTAGGAAATTTCGCCGGGGTTATCGCTTATTATAAAAATACCGGCACTATTGGTTCGCCTGTATTTTCATTACAATCAGGTGCTTCCAATCCGTTCAATGGTGTAGATGTGGGCAATTATGCAGCACCTGCCTTTGCCGATATTGATGGCGATGGCGACAAGGATGCATTGATTGGTGCAGGCGATGGTACCCTGAAATATTATAAAAATACCGGCACTACTGCAGCGCCAGTATTTACCCTGCAATCGGGTGCTGCAGATATCTTTTCTACGATTGATGTAGGCAACAACGCTGCTCCAACTTTTACCGATTTGGATGGCGACACCGACCGTGATTTGGTACTGGGCGATCAAAACGGTAATCTTTATTACTATGAAATCACCGGTGTGTTACTCCCCGTAGTTTGGAAAGATTTCAGCGTACAACAGCAGGGTAGTGCTGTACGCTTGCAGTGGGCTACCCAGCAAGAGCAGCAAACCAAAGACTTTGTGGTACAGCACAGCACCGATGGCACCAACTGGACGAATATTGCTACCGTAAAAGCAGCGGGTAACAGTGCATCGGCCAGGCAATACCAGTACCTCCATGCTACAGCTGCTGCGGGTATCAACTACTATCGCTTGTTGCAACGCGACCTCGACAATAAGGCCTCCACAAGTGTGGTACGCAACATTCGCCTGCAAGGCGCATCCGCAAGCTTTACCGCTTCGGTACAGGGCAATCAACTGCTGCTGCAGGTACGTGAGCCGATGGAGCTGAGCCTGCTGAATGCACAGGGCGCAGTGCTGCGCAAAAGTCGTTTTGCTACCGGCTACCACCAGCTCGATATGAGCCAGTACCCCGCCGGTGTATACTTTGTATTGGGCAATGGTCAAACCAGTCGCATTGTTCGCCAATAATTACACAACCTATACTTTGCATAAAGGCACTTCCTATTGGGGGTGCCTTTTGTTTTGTGCCTTGCGCTGGCCTCCGGGCCAGTGCATAGCCGTTACTGCATTTGCTCTAGACGCAGTAACTTATTGAAATGCTGGTTGAGTAACGCTTCGTCACAGGCCGGGAGGCCTGCGACAGTTTGAGCACCTCCCATTCGCCCCGACAGTATCATTTTGTGGAAGAAAAAAATCGGCGAAAAAAAATTTCCACAAAAATTTCTTCCACAAAATTCCTTCCCAGCCACGTCTCCGGCACGGGACGTTGCGTTTATAGAAGGTTGTTATGTGTTGATTGAGTAACCTGCCCGATACACGTAGCAAGTACTGCCATGGAAATACTTGCTGACAAATAAAAAGGCTGCACCCTACCAGGTACAGCCTTTTGTTTAAAGGGGGTATCAATAGTCCGTTATTGAATCATGACTTTAAATTGTTGGCCATCCGCTTTTATAAAATACAAACCGGGTGTAAGCCCATCGGTTGGCCACTGCAGTATGCCTGCTTGGACCTGTTGTGTTTTCAAAGGTTGGCCGGCATTGTTGTACAGGCGTATTGTAGCAGGGCTGAATACTTGCAGTCGAATGGCATGGCCAAGGGGTACGGGGTTGCTCAACAGCTGTATGGCAGCTGTTTGTGCATCCAACAGCAATTGTTGTACGGTGCTGTAGGTAAAGCGGCCATCGAGGTCTACCTGTTGAATGCGGTAGTAATGATGACCCTTACCTGGCTGCTGGTGTACAAATTGATACCGTTGAGTGTAGCTGCTTTTTACCCGGCCAATCTTCGTCCATTGAATACCATTGATGCTATGTTCGATATCAAAGTATTGGTTGTTGCTTTCTTTACTTGTTTGCCAGTTGAGTTGGACATTGCCCCACTTTTCAGTGGCTTCAAATTGCTGCCAGGTGAGTGGCATAATAGGGTTGTAGTCGAACAGGTAAACAGAGCCTACATTGTTAAGTGTATTGAGGCCATCGGCATCTTCATCTTCGGCTACGGCAGCTACAAACAGGGTGTTGTTGGCCAATGCCAATGCGAAACCAAAGTTGTCGCTGCTGTTACGGTCGCTGGCCACCAGTTTTTGTACCTGCCCCCAATTGTCTAAACCGCCCAGGTCTTTGCTGAATACGTAAGCTGCCCCTGCATCGCCTTTGATGTTGAGGCCTGCCTCATCTTTATCATTCAGGTAAGCACCCACGGCAATGGTATTGCCATTGATGCTTACAGACTGCCCGAAATAGGCACCCAGTTCGCGGTCGGAAGCCACAATTTTTTTCATCATTCCCCAGTTGTCGGTACCACCGAGGTCTTTGTAAAAAATATAGGCAGAACCCGCCATTGTTACTGTGTTGGCGCCTGCTGCATCTTCAGATTCCTGATAAGCGCCTGCTATAATAACATTACCACTGATGGCGAGGGCAAATGAAAAATAATCGTTGCTGTTCCGGTCTGGTGCCACCAGTTTTTTCACAAAGCCCCAGTTGTCGGTACCGCCCTGGTCTTTGTAAAAAACGTAGGCAGAACCTGCACTCGATAAGGTATTGAGACCTGCTGCATCTTCGTCTTCTGTATAGGCACTGGCCACTAATACGTTGCCGCTGAGTTTTACAGTATGCGCAAAGTTGTCGGTGGCTGCTCTGTCGGGGGGTACAATTTTGCGTACAAAGCCCCAGTTGTTGGCTCCTCCCTGATTTTGGCTGAAGATATATGCCGACCCTGCCTGATTTAGAAAGTTGGCACCGGCTGCATCATGGTCTTCGGCATAAGCGCCTACGGCCAGCAGGGCACCATCAAGGGCTACTGAGTAACCAAAACGGTCGTCGATGTCGCGGTCTGGTGCCACCAGTTTTTTCAGTTGTCCCCAGTTGTCGGTACCACCCTGATCTTTTGAAAACAGGTAAACCGAACCTGCACCGTCTTTGTTGTTGAGTCCGCTGGCATCTTCATCTTCCCACCAGGCACCTACGGCTACCACATTGCCACTGATGGCCACACTCCAGCCAAAGTAGTCGGAAGCAAATCGATCGGAAGCCACCAGCTTTTTCCATTCTATCCATTCGCCACTCACTTTTTTCAGCAGGTAAGCGGCGCCTGCCTGTAAGGCTATGGGTAAAGTACTGTTGATATTTTGGCTTTCGAATGGAGCACCAATGACAGCATAGTCGCCATCTACTGCTATTTTACATCCATAAGTGATGCTGCCGGCCGGCTCTTCCAAAATGATTTTATTGACCTGTGACCAGGTGTCGACAGCCCCTTTGGTGAATACATAGGCTGCACCTGCGGCATTCACAAGATTGCTGCTCAGCAAATCATGATCTTCCAGATAGGCTCCTGCTATAATATCGGCTCCGTAAATGTCTACCGCAGCCCCAAAGCGGTCATCGCCACCGCGGTCTGCATTCACTATTTTTTTACGCAGCCCCCAGTTGTCGGTACCGCCCTGGTTTTTGTAAAAAACATAGGCAGAACCATTGTTGGATAAAGTATTCAATTCATTTGCATCTTCATCTTCCTGATAGGCACCCACTACTACCTTGTCGTTGTAAATGGCAATGGCATAGCCAAAATAATCGCTGGCGGCACGGGTACCGGCTACCAGTTTTTGTACCTGCCCCCAGTTGCGTGAGCCGCCCTGGTCTTGATAGAAAACATAGGCCGAACCTGCATTGGTAAGGGTGTTGCCACCAGCGGCATCTTCATCTTCCTGATAAGCGCCTACGGCCAATGTGTTGCCAAAAATGCTGACGGCATAACCAAAATAATCGCTGCCCGCCCGGTCTGCGGCCACAATTTTTTTCACCTGCCCCCAGTTGTCAAAACCGCCTTCATCTTTATAAAACAAATACACAGAGCCGGCATCTGTTTTGCTGTCGAGGCCAGCGGCATCTTCATCTTCCTGATAAGCGCCAACCGCAATAATGCTATAGCTAATACTGACAGAGAATCCGAACAAATCGGAAGTGGCCCTATCGGCAGCAACCAGTTTTTTTACCTGTCCCCAATTATCCACGCCGTTTCGGTCTTTGTAAAACACATAGGCAGCGCCTGCACTGGTCATCGTGTTGGCACCGGCAGCATCTTCATCTTCTAGGGATGCACCGGCCACAATGTAGTTGTTGCTGATGGCGACTGCATTTCCAAGGTTGTCGTACGCCGCCCGGTCGTCTGCTACCAGTTTTTTCACCTGTCCCCAGTTGTCGGTACCGCCCTGGTCTTTGTAAAAAACATACACAGCGCCGGCACTGGTTAAAGCGTTGAGGCCACTGGCGTCGTGGTCTTCCTGGTTGGCACCTACTACAATGATATTGCCCTCAATGGCTACAGAGGCGCCGAAGGATTCTGTGGCACCGCGGTCAGCAGCAGTTATTTTTTTGAGTTTTATCCATTGGCCCGATACATTTTTTTTAAAAATCAATGCTGAGCCGGCGTTGGTCAGGGTATTGCCGCCGCCACCATCATCTTCATCTCCGGGTATGCCTATTACAGCATAATCGCCATCAATAGCTACCGTTCTGCCGGCGCTATCACTCGTTGCTCTACCTGCGGCGGTAGCTGTATTTCTGTCGCTGGCTACATTTTTTAGAATTTGGCTCCAGCCTTGTCCCCATCCTGTTTGCGACATCAGCAGCAGGCTTGTGATCAATGCCCAACTGCCAATCATTTTTTGGTACTTCATATACCTGAGTATTTACTGTGAAGAATGTGCCATTGATGCAAGTGTGTAGCAGTGAAAAGCGGCAGGTGTGTATTACCCCGTGTGCTGCAGCAATAGCGTACCTCAAAACTCCAAAGTGCAGTAGGGGGGAAACATGACTTTTGTGCCCGGCTGGTTCTGTTTCGAAGAATTCGAACCAATATGCAGGGGTACTTGCTGCTTTTCGAACCAAGATTTGTTGTCGTTGAGGACTTTCTTTTTCAATTACATTTGACAGACATACACCTGTACGCTGACCCTTTTATGTTGTTATACATTTCTCTCTCCACCATCGTTTTGTCTTTGGTATTGATGCTGTTTAACTGGCGTCGGCAAACGAGCACTGTTTACCTGAGTCTGGCATTCATTTTTTTATCGGTGTACGGCGTTACGCATTACCTCATTGTTGATGGCGATTCCGCTTTTTGGCTGGCCATTTTTTACAACCATCCTGCTCCATTGTACCTGATGGTGGGGCCATTGCTGTTTTTTTATGTGCGGGATGTACTCACCGACCGGCATCGGCTCCGGCGTTGGGATGTACTGCATTTTATTCCGGCGTTCATTCATTTTATCGGCATCATTCCCTGGTGTTTGCAGTCTTTTCAGCAGAAAAAGGCACTCATGCAAAAAGTGATTGATAACATGGATGCATTGGCAGAGGTGCATTCCAATCTCTTCTTTAGTATGCCGGTGGCTTTCAACCTGCGATTGTTTTCGTTGGGTGCGTATGTGATAGCAGGCATTGTATTGTTGTGGCGGTATTATCCGCTGCGGCGCCAACGGCCAAATGTGCCCAGTGTTCAATCGGCCATCACCTTGCGCTGGCTGATGGTGCTGCTGGGTACGCTACTGCTGATTTTCATCAACATGACGGTGATGACCTGGTTCTTTTTGCACAGTGGTTTATCGCATACCATCCGTCAGTTTGCCATCATGTACAGTATTACCGGTTTTGTGTATGCGCTGCTGGCGGTATGGATGTTGTTGTTTCCGCAGGTATTGTATGGCATGCCTGCCATGCAGTTGCCGGTACCGCCTACCGAACCTGCCGGCAAAGAGGCAGCAGCTGCGCAGGTCAAAACAAAGGCCGTGCATAAAGCGCCGGCCACCTTGCAGGAAGAAAATCCATTCAAGGCACTGGAGGCAAAAATCCTGGCGCACCTGCAAACGGAAAAACCTTACATCCAGCCCGACTTTGATATTTACCAATTGTCGAAAGCGTTGGGTGTGCCTTTGCATCATTTGTATTATTGTTTTAATGAAGTGATGCATACCAAATTTGCAACCCTTCGAATGCAATATCGGGTGGCACATGCCATGCAGCTGATGCAGGCCGGGCAAACGGAAAACTTTACCATCGAAGCTATTGCTCATCAATCAGGCTTTCAATCCAAATCGAGTTTTTACAAAGCATTCAAAGAAGTAACCGGCATGCTGCCCTCTGAATTTGTAGCCAAAGTAGAAGCCGGCGGACTGGAAGATGATGCGGTAGCATAATCATTCTGATTTTTTGCTTTTCAGCAAAGTCTCCGTCAAGGGACGTTGCTTTTTGTGCAGATGAGCAACCAGCCGTCACCAGCAGGGAGGCCTGCGACAGCAACCCTGTTCACAATTCCTTAATACTGGGGTAACATGGCCGTAATAGTGCAGTGGTTCTTTTGCACCGAATTAAAACAATTGGTGTGAAGAACCTATTTACGTTGTCATTCATCTCCCTGCTCATTATACTTTGCCAAAACCCCGCCATAGCGCAGGTGTCGGTACGCCTGAGTGGTAAAATCCTGAACCAGCGCAATCAGCCTGTGGCTGGTGCCACTATTTCGGTAAAAGGCCAGCGCA
>JADLHL010000140.1 GCA_020848815.1 Chitinophagaceae bacterium
AAAAAAATCAATCCCGACCTCACAGCGTATGTAACTGAGCAGGCTTTGCGGGGCATTTTCATACAACTGGCGCAGGAAGAAAAAGACATTCGCAAAAACCCGGCAGCCCGAACTACGGCACTATTGCAAAAAGTATTTGGCAGTAAGTAATCAGGATTTCTTGTTGCGTAAAAAACTGCTTTGTTGTTGCCAAGCTTCTACCTGCCAGGCAGCGGCGGCATGCAACACTTCTGACACCGACTTGCGTTTAATGTCTTTCATATCAAACAAAGAAATGCCGGCGACCATATTGCGGCCGTTTTGTTGCAGCTGCGGATAAGCCAGCAACAAATCTTTACCCCTGCAGAAACACAGCTCAATGCCGCCGTTTTTGCGCAGGTAATTGATGTAGCAAAACATGCCGTGATAATGATAAAACGGAATCTTGAAACTGAACTTTTCCTCTACCTGCGGAATAGCAGTGCAAATGAGAAAACGCAGTTCTGCCGCAATGGAAGACTCCACTTCGGGCAGTGATTCGATGTATGAGGAAACTTTGTATTCCATTTTTTGAGTGACTTCGGTGTGGCTCCCTTAATTTTAAAAGTATAAAACCTCGAAAACAACGGCCATATGAACAGAAGAAAATTTGTGCAGACCACCGCACTGGCATCCTTGGCATTCGGATTGTCTGATGCACTGGCATTTGCTCCTAAAAAAAGAAAAATAGGCATTCAGCTCTACAGTGTGCGGGATGAGTTGAAAGCCGGTCTCGACAGTGTGATTGGCAGACTGGCCGGCATGGGTTATCAGCAAATAGAAATGTTTGGCTACAATGATGGCAAATATTTTGGCAACGACATGCAAGCTACTGCTGCAATCCTGAAAAAATATGGCGTAACCAGCCCGAGTGCTCACATTGGCCTTGCTGAGTTTTTGCATAAAGGCAACGACGATGTATGGAAGAAAGCCGTAGATGATGCCAAGGTGATTGGCAATGATTATCTGGTAGTGCCCTGGCTGGAAGAACAGTACCGCAAAACGCCGGATGATTATAAAAAGCTGGCAGCCCGCTTGAACCGTGGCGCCGAATTGTGTAAAGCAGGTGGTCTCAAATTTGCGTACCACAATCATGCTTTTGAGTTTGACACACTGCCCGGTGGTGGCACTGGCTACGATATTATCCTGAATGAAACTGATGCCTCCATGGTGAAAATGGAACTCGATTTGTATTGGGTAAAAAATGCCGGTAAAGATCCGTTCGCATTGTTTGCCGCACAGCCCGGCCGCTATGTAATGTGGCATGTTAAAGACATGGACAAAACCAACAAAGACAAACAAACCGAAGTAGGCAACGGTAGCATCGACTTCAAAGCCATTTTTGCCAAGGCCAAACAATCGGGCTTGCAATACTTTTTTGTGGAGCAAGAAAACTATGCGGTGTCGCCGTACGATAGTGTAGAAAAATGCATCCGCTATGTAAAAGGAAATCTGGTGAAATAGTTTTATTTCTTTTACCATAAACAAAAAGTGTCGCCCCAAATGGAGCGACACTTTTTTATACATACAGCCTCAAGTTATTTCAACGCCTTGATCTGAATGTTTCTGAACCACACCAAATCGCCGTGGTCTTGCAGGCCAATTTTACCTTGGGTAAATGAGCCAAAGCCAGGCATGTTTTTAAACTTACTGTTCGCAATCATTTGTGCCCATGATGCATCATTGTATGTGGTTTCAACAATTACCACACCATTCAGCTTGAAGGTAAGTTTGCCTTTGTTGCAAATAATTTCTGCAAGGTTCCACTCGCCTACTGCTTTTACCGGTTCAGAAGAAGAGGCAATCATATCATACAAATCACCGGCACGGTGCTTGTGAATTTTAGCATCGGCATGACGGTCGTTGTCGAGCACCTGCATTTCAGGCCCCGTCTTCCACGGATGACTGTACTGTTCTCCTTCCTGTACAAAAAACATAACGCCGCTATTACTTCCTTCGGCTACTTTCCATTCCAGTTTGAGGTGAAAGTTTTCGTACGCATTATCAGTAACAATGTCGCCGCCATCTTTTGCAGCAGGGTCGAGCATTAGTACACCATCTTTTGCTTGCCAGCCTTTTCCAATAGTACCGGGCTTATTGAATTTGTGCCAGCCATTGGTAGTTGTGCCGTCAAACAAAAGTTTAAAACCCTTGTCGGCCTTGGGTTGTGCATACATACTCATCTGCAAGCACAGCAAAGAGAATAATGTGGTCGTGATTTTTTTCATGTAGTTTATTTATTGAGCAGCAGTACGTATTTCACCATCTGCTTGGCATCGTCGATTGAAACGGTAGGGTGCGGCGTCATGGGAATTTGACCCCAATTGCCAGAACCACCTTTGATGATTTTTTCTGCCAGCATTGATACCGTTGCATCATCTGCATTGGGATATTTGGCCGCTACATCTTTGTAAGAAGGACCGGTTGAAGTTTCACTCACTTTGTGGCAAGTCAAACAATCAGATTTTGCTACTAATGCCAAACCGTTTTTGTAATCGGGGTTTGCTGAAAGATCGTCGGCAGCAGGCGCTGCTGCTTCAGGCTTTGCTGTGGCTGTAGTTGTTGTGTTGCTGTTTTCATTGCCACCGCAGGCTGTCATAAATGCAGCCATTCCTGCTACAAAAAGTATTTTTTTCATCGTGAAATTTTTAGGGCGTAAAATTAACTCAATCCGAGGATTGAACGGTTTAATTTTTCATTGGCGCCGGTTCCTGCAAAATCATCAAAAGCTTTATCAGTTACCCGGATAATCTGGTCTTGAATAAAGATGGCTCCTTCTCTGGCACCATCTTCCGGATGCTTGATGGCACACTCCCATTCCATTACTGCCCAGCCTTTGTAATCGTAAGCAGCCAGCTTGCTGAAAATGCTTTTGAAATCAACCTGACCATCGCCCAAACTGCGGAAACGCCCCGCCCTGTTGATCCAGCTTTGATAACCACCATACACGCCCTGCTTACCTGTGGGGTTAAACTCGGCATCCTTCACATGAAACATTTTGATGCGTTCATGATAATGATCGATATAGCTGAGATAGTCGAGACACTGCAACACAAAATGCGACGGATCGTAGAGCAAACAAGCCCGTTGGTGATTGCCTGTGGCTTCTAAAAACATTTCATAAGAAACACCATCGTGCAAATCTTCGCCCGGATGAATTTCGTAACACAGATCAACGCCCTGTGCATCAAACTCATTGAGGATGGGCAACCAACGATTGGCCAGTTCTTTGAAGCCTGTTTCTACCAAACCTGCAGGGCGTTGCGGCCATGGGTATACCGTGTGCCACAACAGTGCCCCACTAAAAGTGGCATGTGCATTCAACCCTAAATTGGCCGATGCTTTGGCTGCGTATTTCAATTGCTGAATGGCCCATGCGGTTCTGGCCTTGCTGTTGCCCCGCACCGATTCAGGTGCAAAGCCATCAAACATCGCATCATAAGCAGGATGCACCGCTACCAATTGGCCTTGCAAATGCGTACTGAGTTCTGTGATCTCCAGACCACATTCGTTTACAATCCCTTTGATTTCATCGGCGTAGGTTTTGCTTTCGGCAGCTCGTTGCAAATCAATACAACGGCTATCCCAACTCGGAATTTGCACACCCACAAAACCCAAACTTTTTGCCCATTGGCAAATGCTTTTCAAATCATTAAACGGCGCCACATCGCCCATAAACTGAGCCAAAAAAATGGCCGGTCCTTTAATCGTTGTCATATAATGTGTCGCAAAGAGTTTATGTGAATGTTATGTTTTTCCACGCCGAGGCGCAGAGTACACTGAGTATTAATTAGTGCCTTGGAATTGATTGTTCTTTCTATCTGAATACAATTCATTCCATGAAATTATTTACTACACGTCTTATTCCTTCTTTCAATAGTGATTCATTAAAATTGATTAAAAGCCCCACAGGACAACCACTAAGTTTTAAATATGTAGTGAGCTGCTTAAAATGTACAGGGTTCAAATTTTCAACAGACTTGATTTCTACAATTACCTCACTTTCAACAATCAAATCAGCTCTAAACCCAATATTCATTTTTAGGTCATCATAAAAGACTGGAATATCTACTTGTCGTTGAACGTAAAGATCCCTTTTGAGTAATTCATAATGCAATATCTCTTCATATACAGATTCAAATAATCCAGGCCCCATTTTTTTATGAATGTCAATGCAACACTCAATAATCAAACCAGTCAAATCATTAGTTTCCATTGTCTTACTATGAAGGGCTTTAATATATCATGATACTACTCTGCGGTCTCCTTTCCTCAGCGTGACAAACAACTCAACTACACACTTCAAACACCGTCCACTTTTGCTCACTTTGCGAGGAAGCCACCACATTTTCAATGAAAGCCATGCCACGTACACCTTCGGTAGTACTGGGAAAATCAAGACATTCAGCAGCCGGAGTCTTGCCATCAACATCCGCTTGCACGGTGAGGGCAAAGTTGCGGTAGAGGTTGGCAAATGCTTCCAGATAGCCTTCCGGATGGCCTGCAGGAATGCGGGTGTTGTGCTTGGCAAAGCTGCCGTTGTAGCCAGCACCTGTGCGGTAAATTTCAGCCGGTTTATCCAGCCATTTCACCAGCAAGGTATTGGCATCTTCCTGTTTCCATTCCAAACCACCGAGCTCACCATACACCCGAATTTTAACGGCGTTTTCTTCGCCGGCAGCCACCTGCGATGCCATGAGCACCGCACTGGCACCGTTGTTCATTTTCATCAGCACGGCACCATCATCATCCAACAAGCGACCTTCTACCAAAGTATTGAGGTCTGCACAAATATGTGTGGTTTGCAAACCGCTCACATACTCTGCCAAATTGAATGCATGGGTACCAATATCGCCCATGGCGCCAGCCTTACCCGACCGCTTGGGATCGGTACGCCAGCTGG
>JADLHL010000141.1 GCA_020848815.1 Chitinophagaceae bacterium
CACAGCAAGTGTGTGTATACTGTTGGTCCGGAAACATTTACCGACAACCTGGGCGAAAACTTTGTAAAAGTGGCTCAGATAAGTGATGTACTCAAAGAAAAAGACTTGGCCGCCTTTGCCGATGGCTCAAACCTGGCGATGATACGGGGTGGCGCTACCTGGGCCGATGCCATCACTTTTGGCGAACCCGATGAGCAGATGCATCCTTCTATCATCAAAGATTTTGGTAAGGTAAAAGGTAAGAAAGTACTGCGCCACATGGGGCACGATGCTGATTTAACAGACTATTTGAACCTCTATAACGACCTTGCCGACAACTGATTTCCGGCATTTCCAACATTAAATTAAAGACTGACCTGGTGAATAGATTTCTGAAGCCCGGAGCTTCCGCCTTGCTCCTTGTACTGTTAGCAGCAGCCTGTACCAAAATTGAAAACACCACCTTGGGTAGCGATCTTATCCCTTCCGTGGATAACATCAACACCTTTGATACTGTACTGGAAGTGAATGCCTTCAATGTCATTCCGCCAGATTCTACCCGCATGTTCATCAGCGAACCGCATGTGGCAGGTGCCATCGACAATGACCCGCTGTTTGGTAGCTCACGTTCGACGCTTTTTTTTGAATTGAAGCCCAACCTCTTTCCCTACACCATTTCTTTGGATAGCATTACCGCCTTCGACTCAGCTGTGCTGGTGCTGAACTATGCTGGCTATTACGGCGATAGTGTAAGCCCCGTAAGGTTGAGGTTGTACGAGGCCGACAGAAAAATGTATGCTGACAGCAGCGTTCGCCCTAATTATACTTTACAACCCGATTTGGCTGCCAATACCAGCCGCTTTTGGGGTGAAAAAACAATGACGCCCCGTCAGTTTCGGGATACGATAGAAATTAAGCGTGGAGATTCGTTGTACAAAAAGGTAAACCGTCAGCTGCGTATACCACTCAACCGTTCATTAGCCGAAGCATTGTTCCGTCAGGATTCTTCCGGAACGGGAGCTTTTAAAAGCGATAGTTTATTTAAAGAATACTTCAAGGGCTTTGCGCTGCAATGCGAAGGTCCGGCCAATGCCTTGTTGTATTTTCAATTGAACGGTGCTAATACAGGTATAGAGTTTTACTACAGAGCCAAGGTATTGTCCACAGGAAGAATAGATACTACTTCCACCCGCATGCCGTTTTCTTCTTTGTGCGGGCATGCTATGAAGTTTGACCGCAACAGAAGCGGAGCCGAAATCATGAGTTTCATGAATCCGGATCCCAACAAAGGCAGTACACAGTTGTACATTCAAAACGCTCCGGGCACCGAGGTGAAAATTAAAATCCCCGGTTTGCAAAGCCTCACGAACCGCATTATTCACCGGGCAGAGCTCAGGGTTACGGAAATGAGTCCCAACGGATCAACCCCATATTCGCAGCTGCTGCCGCCAACATTACTGTATCTTGATGTGGCTGATACTGGCAATATTTACAAGGGCATACCTTATGATATGGCGCCACTCACCAACTATTTCTGTTTCCCCAGCTCGGGCATCGAATACTTCTATTTTGGCGGCCCAACCCGTCTGGAAATGGTAAATGGCGAACCTCTTGCCCGCTACCATATGAATATGACCCGTTACATACAGGGTGTAGTTACACGAAAAGAACCTGTGTTTGAATTCAGGTTATCATCGCCGTACTACCTGTGGTACCAAAACTGCAACAGCAACAATTTTTCGTATCCAACCAATGTGTTTCGACTGGTAACGTCTGGCAACCAGATAGCCAACCTGCCGGGCAATGGTCGTATCAGGCTGGCGGGTAGCAACCACCCCGATCCCAATAAGAAAATGCAATTGCGCATCATCTATTCTAAACTCTAATACATAAAGTGCCTGCGCCTATATTTGCGGGCGAAAAAAACAATTTTATGCCATACCTCTTCACTTCTGAAAGCGTAAGCGAAGGCCATCCCGACAAAGTAGCCGACCAAATTTCAGATGCACTCATCGACAACTTTCTGGCCATCGACCCTAATAGTAAAGTGGCTTGCGAAACATTGGTAACCACTGGTCAGGTAGTATTGGCCGGCGAAGTAAAAAGCAAGGCTTACCTCGATGTGCAAGACATTGCCCGTGATGTAATTCGCAAAATTGGATATACCAAAAGCGAATACATGTTCGAAGCCAACAGCTGTGGTATTCTTTCTGCTATTCACGAACAATCCTCTGATATCAACCAAGGTGTTGATCGCAAAAAGAAAGAAGAGCAAGGCGCCGGTGACCAGGGTATGATGTTTGGGTACGCCAGCAACGAAACCGATGACTATATGCCATTGGCTCTCGATCTGGCGCATAAAATTTTGATTGAACTGGCTGCTTTGCGTCGCGAAAACAAGCAAATCAAATACCTCCGTCCTGACGCTAAAAGCCAGGTAACACTTGAATACGACGATAACAACAAACCAGTTCGTATCGATGCCATTGTGGTGTCTACTCAGCACGACGACTTCGATACCGAAGCCAAAATGCTGGAAAAAATCAAGAAGGATATTGTAAGTATCCTCATTCCAAGAGTGAAGGCGAAGTATAAAAAATACGCCAGCCTGTTCAATGATAAAATCAAGTATCACATTAACCCCACCGGCAAGTTTGTAATTGGTGGCCCGCATGGCGATACTGGTTTGACCGGCCGTAAAATTATTGTAGATACTTACGGTGGTAAAGGTGCACACGGTGGTGGTGCCTTCAGCGGCAAAGACCCCAGCAAGGTAGACCGTAGCGCTGCTTACGCTACCCGCCATATTGCCAAAAACCTGGTAGCTGCCGGTGTTTGCGACGAAGTGCTGGTACAGGTTTCTTACGCTATTGGTGTGGCTCAGCCCACATCTATCAACGTGAATACTTACGGTACTGCTAAGGTGAAACTCAGCGATGGTGAGATTGCGAAGATTGTAGAAGGCCTGTTCGACATGCGTCCTTACTTTATTGAGCAGCGCCTTAAGTTGCGCAATCCCATCTACAGCGAAACCGCTGCTTACGGACACATGGGCCGCAAAAACGAAATCGTTGAGAAAACCTTCAAAGGAACAGATGGAAAAACTTTCAAAAAGAAAGTAGAACTCTTTACCTGGGAAAAACTCGACTACGTACCCAAGGTGAAGAAGGCATTCAAATTGAAATAAGCATTGAACGCTATAAACCAAAGCCCTGGCCAAAAGCCGGGGCTTTGTTGTCGGCACAAATATCCTTCGTACATTTCTCAACAAAATCAAACAGCACTAGCACACATGAAACGCATGGGGAGTCCTACTTTTCGCATCGCCGGTTTTCCGGCACTCATCATGCTTACAGTGATGGCCATACAAGGTGCAGCGCTGAAAACAGCTACCACACCCATGGGCATTCTTGACCTGGAATTTGCAGGCACAGTAGCCAGGGTGGATGAAATATTGCAGGCTTGGCAATACCTCAACAATACAGCCCTTTGGAACAATCTGATTGACTACGGTTTTCTTACTGCTTACAGTTTCTTTTTTGCCAAAGGCATACAATTCTTATTGAACCAATGGCCAATCGAACGCTTGCAAAAACTAAGCGGAATTTTGCTCTTGCTGCCCTGGGTGCCGGGCATACTCGATGCTATCGAAAATTCTTTTATGCTGGGCTGGCTGCTCAACTTTGTGCCAGCATACTCTCCGGCATTGGTGTATTGGATGGTATGTGTGAAATTTGCACTGGCTGCATTGTTGTTCATTATTTGTTTTCCGGCATGGCTGTACAATTTTTACCTGCTGATGCGGCCTAAATCATAACTATGTTCATCAAGAAAAAAAACATCATTGCGGGTAGAAATCCGGTGATAGAAGCCCTGCAGCAAGGCAGTGGCGTCGATAAAATTCTGTTGTTTAAAAACGCTTCTGGCGATAATGTGGCGCAGATAAAAGAACTGGCCAAACAGTGCAATGTGCCCATTCAATATGTACCCATTGAAAAGCTCAATCAACTGACCAATGTGCAGCATCAGGGTGTGATTGCTTTTCGTGCTTCTGTGCAGTACCTCGACTTGCAACAGGTCATCGATTTTGTAACGGAACAAGGCGAAGCACCTTTGTTTTTCATCCTCGATGGCGTGACCGATGTACGCAACATTGGTGCCATTGCACGGTCGGCAGTTTGCTGTGGGGTGCATGCACTCATCATTCCCGACAAAGGCGTAGCCGCCTTGGGCGAAGATGCCATGAAATCGAGTGCCGGTGCGTTGGAGCAACTGCATATTTGCCGTGTCAACAGTTTGATGAAAGCCGTGGATACATTGCACCTCAACGGTATCAAAGTTTTTTCCAGCGAAATGACGGCCGGCACCATGCTGCACCAACTCAACCTCACTGAGCCTTGCGCTGTGGTAATGGGTAGTGAAGACAAAGGCGTATTCGGTGGTTTGCAAAAGCAAAGCGATGCGATATTTAAAATTCCGATGGCTGGCACATTCGAATCACTCAATGTATCTGTAGCTGCCGGAATGATTATGTATGAAGCAATGAAACAACGATTGTTTACATGACCGATAAAGTGTACATCACCGAATGCCCGAGAGATGCCATGCAGGGATGGCCGCATTTCATAGCTACTGAAAGCAAAGTGCGTTACATTCAGCAACTGCTGCAGGTAGGTTTTGATACACTCGATTGTGTAAGCTTCGTTTCGCCAAAAGCCATCCCGCAAATGGCAGATAGCCACGAGGTGATGCGGCAGATTGATAAAGGCAACAGCCTTACAAAGCTTCTCGCCATTGTGCTTAACGAACGTGGCGCTGCCGATGCCTTGCAATACGATACGATTGATGTGTTGGGTTTTCCCTTTAGTATTTCTGCCAGCTTTCAGCAGCGCAATGGCAACAGCAGCATTGACGAAAACTGGGAGCGGCTGCAACGCATTCAGGAGTTGACAGCAGCAACGCATCAATCATTGTTGGTGTACATCAGTATGGGCTATGGCAATCCCTATGGCGATGCCTACAATCCGGAAATTGTGCAAGAGTGGATTAGCCGCATGAAAACAATCGGCATTCAACAGATTGCACTGGCGGATACTGTTGGCGTAGCTGATGCCACATTGGTACAAACAGTAACGGCTGCTGCCATTGAAGCTTTTCCTGACATGCAAATAGGAGTACACTTGCACAGCAGTACACAAAACCTGCAACCCAAATTGCAGGCTGCGTGGCAGGCAGGCTGTCGCCGTTTTGATGGTGCACTAAAAGGATTTGGTGGCTGCCCCATGGCCAACGATGATTTGGTAGGCAACATGCCAACAGAAGCCATCGTGGCATTTGCACAACAGCAGTCTCGTTATCCTATCAATGAAGACGCCCTCCAAGAAGCCCTGGCCATGTCAGCATCCATTTTTGTATAAAGGTCAAACGTCACGTACATGGATTTCAGATTGGAACTGTCCGTAAAGCCGTTGCCGCAGCGCATCAACATCCGGCACAAAGTGGCGCTGGTGGGCAGTTGCTTTACCGACCACATGGGTAGTCGTTTGCGCAGCATGAAAATGCCAGTGCTCGAAAATCCGAATGGCATTTTGTTCAACCCGGTAAGCATACAGCAAGCAGTACAATCATGGATCGAGCAGCGGACATACACGGCAGATGATTTATTTTTTGCCAATGATTGCTGGACGTCGTGGGATTTTCATGGGCAATTTTCACATCCCAATCAAGAACAATGCCTGCAAGGCATCAACGCATCCATTGCGCAGGCACATCAATTTTTGCAACAAGCTGATTGGCTCATTTTGACACTGGGCTCTGCGTTTTTATACGAATTGAATAGTGATGCTTTGGGAGGCACTGTTGGTCAGGTGGCTGCTAACTGCCACAAAGTACCGGCCAATCATTTTGTACACCGGTTGGCTACACTTCAAGAAATAAACGCTGCATTAGAAAAACTGATTACACAGGTTCGGGCTTTCAGTCCATCCATTCGAATACTGTTTACCATTAGCCCTGTGCGGCATTACCGGGAAGGCTTGGTAGAAAACAATCGTAGCAAGGGAACCTTGCATTTGGCAGTTGCACAAATGCAACATCAGTTTGATGATGTTTTTTATTTTCCTGCTTATGAATTAATCATCGACGATTTGCGGGATTATCGCTTTTATGCAGAAGACATGGTGCACCCCAACTACGCTGCCACCCGCTACGTGTGGGAGAAATTTTCTGCCTCCACTTTTGATGAAGAAACACTGTTACTCATGCAGCCACTGGAGCAGTTACGTACCGCCATGCAGCATCGGCCTTTGCATCCGGATACTGCGGCACACCAGCAATTTTTGAAAAGCATGTTGGCCAAAACGCAACAACTCTCCGCCCGTTATCCTTTTCTGGATGTGAACGAAGAGTTGCAATACTTCGGAGGGAATAATGCTTAGCGGATGATGGCTGCAGCGCTATCCAACGAAATGAAAATATTGTCACGCATTACTTTGGCTTTTTCATACTGGTCTTTGAAGTAAGCGCCACGTTCTTCGGTAGTAGGTTGCTTGGGGTCGGGCTCAAATTGTGCCATCCAATCGTCCATGCCTTTTTCGGCAGCTGCCAGTTGCAGCATTACTTTTTCCAACCGAATCATCAGCATTTCGTTGGCTTTGTTCTTGGTGGCTTTCAGCGAATCAATTTGTTGCTGCGCCGTTTTTTGCAAGCCTTTCAACTGGTTCATTTTGGGCATGGCTTCATCATGCATAGCAATCACCAACTTGTACATGCTGTCTTCCAACGTAGCGGGAATGGCAGCGGCAGTGCTGGTTTCGGTGTTGCTGGTTTCTTTTGGATTGCTTTTGCAGGCAGCCAGCGACAGCAGTGCCAGCAAAGCCCAAACGGTTGTCTTCATACGATAGATTTGAGCCGCAAAGTTGCCGATTATTCCGGACTGCATGGTGACTAAACTCATAAAGATGCTGTTGCTCACAGGTTAAGCCAACATTATTTTTTTGCATGTTTTTTATGAACATTGACAACTGGCAATACATTGGGGCCGCATTTTTGTGTGAGTTCTTCTTGAGTAGGTATTTGTAAACCATCAGCCATGAAAAAATATGCCATAGTAGTAGCCGGCGGTGCCGGAAAACGTATGAACAGCGATTTGCCCAAACAGTTTTTGCCCCTGTTGGGCAAGCCTGTGTTGTACTATACGCTGAAAGCTTTTTTGGACGCTTACGAAGACCTGACCGTGGTGCTGGTACTGCCGGAAGAACACATTGAAAAGGGCCGTGAAATTGTAGACGCCTACTTTAATCCTGACCGTTTTGTTTTTACAGCAGGCGGCGAAACACGATTTCATTCTGTAAGAAATGGAGCTGCTATGGCAGCCAACGACAGCATCATTTTTGTGCATGATGGCGTACGCTGTTTGGTAACACCACAACTCATTCGCTACTGCTACGATTCGGCTATGCTCAATGGCTCAGCCATACCCACCATTGGCGCAAAAGACAGCATTCGCCAGCTAACAGCAACGGGTAGCATGGCTGTAGATAGAACGCAGTTTAGAGTGGTGCAAACGCCGCAAACCTTTCACAGCAAAATATTGCTGCCTGCCATCAATCAAATTGAGTATAAAGAAAAATTTACCGACGAAGCAACGGTGGTAGAGGCCTTTGGTATAGATGTACACCTGATGGAAGGAGAAGAAACGAACATAAAAATTACCACACCGGTAGACATGACTATTGCGGAGCAAATTTTACTCAAACGTATAAGTGCAGCCGCCATTGATTTATAGTGCTATGATTTCAACTTGTTGATTGGCCACGGTAGCCGGTTGAAATGCACACAAGGATATGGCTTGTTTATACTGCCAAACTTGCTGTAAAACGAAGCGACATTCGGAATATCTGAACCTTCAAAATCGAACAGGCTGGCCTTTGTTGCGTATGCTGCAATAACGCTGTCCAGCATTAAATAAACTGACTGTTGATTGCGGCCATCAGTGGTTGGTGCACCCAATATGTAGTAAATCCTGCTTCGGTAAAATCCAAACAATCCGGCACATAACAAACTGTTGGTATTGGCATCTCGTACCGCTTGTACAAACCCGAAACCTTGCGCCAGCAGCCAGTTTCCGGCAGCTATCATTCTTTGCATTTGTGCAGTATGTGCCAATGGATTTAACTGGCCATATTGTGCTGTATATAAAGCTGCTACTTCTTCAACAGTTACACTGTTACAAACGAACTGCTGATACCGATTTGCACGGCGAATATTTTTCTGTGCATCCTTGTCGTATTGATTGTACAAGGTTTCGTATGGCCTGGAAAGCGGCAATACAAAATTATTACGCCAAGTGATCTTTGTTTTTGGGGTATTCCTGAGACCATGCGTTTCATTTCCATCGAATGTGCCGTACTTGAAATGCTGTGTGGCTGCATTGTAAAAAGCAGCTTCTATTTCGGCAGTAAGTAAGTGCCGGCTAAATATGCCGCCTTGTGCCAGCCCCCACGGCTGGTAGAGGTATGCAATGCCCCATTTCTTTTTTTGTGGCAAAGGCATAACGGCTTCGTAGTCACCCATCACTAAGGCATCCCATTGTGGGCAAATGCAATGTAGATAGCCGCTAAGTGCATACACCAATCCGTTACTTGCCGAATGGATACAGTAATCCCATTTCGCAAAATCTATATCTGCATGCTTCAGGAATTGTATGTGATGAACCATTGCCATCACAACAACTTAATGCCAGACACTTTGGGTGATAATGCTTGAATGTCGATGCTAAACGTGAGTCGTTTTTGCCACCAGCTGGGGCCACCCGCTTTAAACGGATCGTTTACACTGTTGGGCTCTTTGAAAGCCGCACTCTGCAACACAGGATAATACACATGAATAGCATTGAGCAGTGGGAGATGAACACCAATACTGTACAAAAACTTTTGCTGAGTGCTACCTGCCATCCAGGGCGAAGCAGAAGTGCCTACATCAGCAAAAATTTTGAATGAAGTAGAGAAAGGCAGCACACTCAATGGATTGAATTTATTGGGTATATCGATGTCGGCATTCAATGCTATCAGCCAGTTGTCGAAATAGTCTACACCATTGGTTTTGAGGCCCGGCACTACGGCGCTAAAATCGCTGCGGTATTTAAAGCCACCATCCCGCATACTTATTTGCCGGCCTGCAACACCCACCGATTGGTTGCGGTCCATAAAGGGAGAACTGTACGTGTAATCTTGTGCACCATTGGGGGCATGCATGGTAAAATGATAGCGGCTGTTGTTGTTGCGTACAGTGGTTGTTTTTTCTGTGAGGTACAAAATTTTTCCTGCAAACAAACGGAGGTCAATACCCTTCCCGGTTTTGTCGTAGTTCAGAAAATATTTTGCAGTAATGCTACTGCGTACAATGTCTTTCACCTGTTGTACTTGAAGGGCTACACTCCATGGATAAAGTTTACGTTGTTGAGCCCAGGTAAATGTCAGTTGCGGAATGATGGTAGTGACAGAGCCGTTTTTGCGACTGTAAAAAACAGTATCTCCCGGCGGTGGCGGGCTGCCAATACTCAACTGTTGTTCGCTGATGATGAAGGTTCTGAAATCTATAGTACGTTGTAAAGTACTTAAGCTATTGCGTGGCTTTAGTTGCAGTTGTATGCCCGGTGCAATTTTGCTGAAGCCGCTGTAAATTGTACCACCTACACTATCAATGCCATCGTTTGTATTGAACCTGGCAAGGCCTGTGTACAATTCAAACCGCTTGATGGTGCCCTTGCCAAACCAATGATAACCAATGCGGCCATACCCCGTAATGGTTTTGCTACCCGTGGCAAACATGGGTGTTAGCACAAACTGCAATTTGTTGTTCGGAATATTGTAGTTGTTGATAGTGAGCCCTACCTGAAATTTATCATACATGTTATAGCCCAGCGCCGGTGCCAGATTGATGTATCGAACACTGTCGTTGTAAGCAAAGCTGAAAAAGCCTGTTGGTTTGGTCGTTTTTTTTGCTGGTTGTGTAAGTGGTCCGGTTTTGTGCAGCAATGAAAAAACATCTTGTAATGAAGACTGCGTTACACTTTCTGCCATTTGCTGAAAGGCCTGTGGCGACGGATGTTTGAATTGCCATTGCTGAAAATATTGCTGCATCAATACCTGCATGTTGTTTTTGCCAATGCATTTTTCTAATAGCTCCATCCAGTCTGCAGCCTTGTTGTACACGGCCGGATAGTGTGTCAATGGAAACACCGTATCCGGTGTGTTGATGATGGGTACGTCTTCATGGCGGGATACATACAATTGTTGCAACACTTGCATAAAATCAGCAGGCACTTTTGCGCCTTTGTTGGTATGCTGATAGTAAGTCTGCATGTACTTCCGTTCAACAA
>JADLHL010000142.1 GCA_020848815.1 Chitinophagaceae bacterium
AATACAACGAGGATTGTTAATGTGATAGCAGGAACAATTGTCCAAATCATTTCCAGCTTGGTATTGTGCGGAAAGTAAAATGCTTTGCGGCCTTCTTTTTCCTGATACTTAAAGCTGAACCAAAACAATAATACCTGTGTGATGACAAATACGATACCTGTTACAGCAATCGTAATCAACATCATGGTATCAATAGCTTCTCCTTCTGCAGACGCTGAACCTTGAGCAAACAAGGTTTGAGGAGCTAACTTTTCATTGCACCAATAGGCACCAATGAGGCCGAGCACCATAAATGCCAGCATCAAAAAGGCATTGACACGATTGCTTTGCTCACGTGCTTTTTTCTCGCCTTTCAATACGCTTACATACTCACTTGCTTTGGCTATCTGAAAGATAACCAGCAAAACCATGGCAACGACCAGCAACAACAACCAAATGTTCATAATATTAGTGGCTTATGATTGATTCCAAAAATAATATCCTGATGCTTTGCAACAACTCTTTTGTTGAAGTCGCAATGCGCTAAAACTTTACTAACTATCCCAAATTATGTGTGGTGTATCACACTTTCTTTCAGGAAAGGATGGTGCATAGGAACCAGTGGTGCTTTCTCCAACGCACGGCCTACAAACCAGATAATCATTCCTACATAGCCAATGGCTATACCCAGTTCAAACCAACCTATGCTGGCATGATCACCCAGTGGTTTTGGCATCACCATCAGGTAGAAATCAACCCAGTGACCCACGATAATGAGGATAGCCATGAAGCTTACAATGGTATAGTTACGCTTGGCACCGGCTTTCATCAAAACAAGCAGCGGGCTCAAAAAGTTGAGTGCCAGATTAAGGTAAAACAGACCACGGTACTCACCCCAAACACGGGCTTTGAAGTATTCAGTTTCCTCAGGAATGTTGGCGTACCAGATAAGCATGTACTGGCTAAACCACAGGTACGTCCAGAACACAGAAAACGCAAACATGAACTTGGCAATGTCGTGCAGGTGCTCTTCGGAAGTGTAAGGCAAATGGCCCTGATTTTTGAGGTAAATAACAAACAAGGCTATCAATGCCATGCCTGCCACAAATGATGAAGCAAAAGTGTACCAGCTGTACATGGTGCTGTACCAGTGTGCATCAATACTCATGAGCCACAACCACGGAATGGAAGAAGCAACCGTCAATGCAAAAAGAACAATGTAAAAAGAGGCATGAACGGTATTCTTGAAAATCCATTTTTTACCTTCTTCTACTGTAAATGGTTGTACGTCTGCTTCGCGGCTGATGCGACGCATGTTCCATCCCAGGAAAATCCATCCGCCAATAGTAATAGCCGACCAAATGGTGAAGAATGTAGGATTGAGGAAGCCGCTTTTGCCAGACAATATTTTGTCGTTGGCAACAGCTTCGGTATCTAACCAATGGTAAATATGGTGCTGGTGACCAAACACCAATCCCATCAGTACTATAAAGGCCAAAATGCCAAACGGAATAACTACTACAGAAATGGCTTCTACTACACGGCGGAATGATTGAGTCCAGCCAGCCCAAGCCAGCGTAGTGGCGCACAAAAAGAACATGGCAGCATTTACTACCAATAACCAGTACACACTGTTTTGCAGCAATACCGCCCAAAAGCGGGTGCTGGCATGCTCGTCTTTACTCAAACCCAAAAAGGCAATACCTGCAGCCAATGCTACTGCACCTATAGCAGTAAGCACCATGCCCCATTTTTTCATGCCGGCGGGTTGTACAAATTGGTTACTATATGAAGCCATTCTAAAAAAATTATCGGTTAATACTATGGGCAGTTTCCTGGTAAAATTACTTGGTAGCTTTTGTGCTGTCGGCTACTACGGCAGCTGTGGCAGCGGGTGCAGCGGCAGCTGCTACTTTACCTTGCTTCAGCTTAATGTAGTGAATGATATCCCAGCGTTGCTTTGGCGTAAGCTGTGAAGCATAAGCACCCATCAGGTTACGGCCATAAGTAATACTGTAAAACATGGTTCCGGCAGTCATGGCTTCATACTTTGCATCGCCTACTAATGTGGCAGGTTTTGCGGGGTATGGGCCTTCGCCACCTTTCCATAACGGACCATTACCATCCAGCTTTTCGCCGTGGCAAATGCCGCAGTTGATCAGGTATTGACGCTCAGCTTCCTTCAGCTCATCGGCATTCAGCGATGTCACCGGGTTTTCAACCAACCGACTGGCAAAATAATTGGCAGTATCGCCATTGGCATCTTTTGCCAAATGGTACACATAGGTTTCACCTTTACTTACAGTGCCAGCTACAGGCTGGTTGTTGTAATTGATGTTTTTGTCTTTCAGGTTGCTGTGGTCGGCGTAAGTTTCGTAAGCACGGCTATTGGCCATGTCGGGCATGTAAATGCTTCCCGGTTTACGCTTCACTTCGCTGCTACATGCCACTATCAACAGTGCAGATACGGCAGTGAGTAGGATAGAAAGTTTTTTCATTTCGAAATATTCAGTATTCGTTGATGCTAATATGGATTAGTGTGCCACTTTAACCTGTGATTCGTCGTACAACTTTTGCTCTTTGTCGTAAGTGCCAAACCACCAGCCTGCTTCTGCAATTTGTGTGTGAACTTCATGAGCACCTGCGGCATTCAGCAGTGCGGTAGCTTCTGCTTCGGTTGTTTCGCTGGTGCATTCAATCACCATTACAAACTTGTCGTCGGTAGCTCTTGCATCAAAGTGATGCTTTTTTACACCCGGTGCCAATTGGCACAAGTAGCAAAAAGTAAGTACCATACCTACCGCTGCACACAGTACTGTAAATTCGAATGTAACGGGTACAAATGCTGGCAGGGGCAAGTGAGGCTTACCGCCAATGTTCAAAGGCCAGTCGCTGGTAAATACCCAGCTCATGAAACTCAGTGCAATGGTAGTACCTGTGATGCCGTAGATGAAGCCTGCTGTATGCAAGCTGGTTTCACGCAGGCCCATCACTTTATCCAATCCATGAATCGGGAATGGCGTGTACACATCGTGAATACGAAAGCCGGCTTTGCGCACCTGCTTCACGGCAGGAAAAAGCACTTTCTCATCATCGAACAGTCCTACAACAAATTTTCTTACGTCCATATTTTTCAATTAGCAGCAAGCAGTTTGCAGTTTGCAAGACTTGCCGTTTTTTAAAATCATTTCAAAGTGCAAAGAAAACAACCTGCTCCCGATAGCTGTCAGTACTGCAAATTGCCTCTTGCAAACTGGCCTTAATGCGCCATGGCATGTTCAAACTCTTCGAGGCTCTTCTTCTCCAGTTCTGGCTGGTCGCCTTGCTGCTTGTAGCTATCGCCATTCTTTTTCAGGATGTGCTTGATTTCTGCTACTGCAATTACAGGGAACCATTTTGCAAACAGGAAATAGCAAGTAAAGAACAAGCCGAACGTACCGAGGTAGAAACCAATTTCCCAAATAGTGGGGCTGTAGTAGTAACTCCAGCTCGATGGCACATAGTCACGATACAAAGAGGTAACGATGATTACGAAACGTTCGAACCACATACCGATGTTTACGATGATACTCATGAAGAAAGTAACGGTGATGTTGCGACGCAATTTTTTGAACCAAAAGATCTGCGGGCTCAGTACGTTACAAGCCATCATACCCCAGTAGCTCCAGCCATAAGGGCTGAACAGGTTGGCACGGCTGTACCAGAATGTGTATCCTTCGTATGGGTTTTGGCTATACCAGGCCATGAACAATTCGGTGAGGTAAGCCACACCCACAATAGAACCGGTAAGTACAATTACCTTGTTCATTACTTCAATGTGCTCCATGGTAATGTACTCCTGCAGGTTAAGCACCTTACGGGTAATAATCATGAGGGTTTGCACCATGGCGAAACCCGAGAACACCGCACCAGCCACAAAGTAAGGCGGGAAGATGGTGGTATGCCAACCAGGAATAACAGAAGTGGCGAAGTCAAAAGATACGATCGTGTGTACAGAAAGTACGAGTGGCGTACTCAAACCTGCCAATACCAATGAAAGGCTTTCGTGACGCTGCCAGTGCTTTGTACTACCCGTCCAACCGAAGGCGGCAATACCGTAAAAACGCTTGCGCCATTTCAGTTTGGCACGGTCACGTACAGTGGCTAAATCGGGCAGCAAACCTGCGTACCAAAACAACAATGAAACGGTGAAATACGTAGAAATCGCAAATACGTCCCAAAGCAACGGAGAGGTAAAGTTTACCCAGAGTGGTCCGCGGCTGTTGGGGTAAGGCAGTACAAAGAAGGCCATCCAAACCCGACCCATGTGGAAGATGGGGAACTGGCCCGCACACATTACCGCAAAGATGGTCATGGCTTCTGCGGCACGGTTTACACCTGTACGCCAGCCCTGGCGGAAAAGTAACAAGATGGCCGAGATCAATGTACCGGCGTGACCAATACCTACCCACCATACAAAGTTGGTAATGTCCCAACCCCAACCGATGGTTTTGTTCAGGTTCCACTGGCCAATACCGTAAGTTACTTCGCGGTATACACTGTACACACCAAACAACAGCAACCCTACAGAGATGGCAAAACCAATCTTCCACAACCGAGAGGGAGTGGTCTCAATAGGCCTGATGATGTCTTCAGTTACCTGATGGTAAGTTTTTGAACCATCCACCAAGGGAGGCCTTACGGCACTTTCGTACTTAATTACAGACATATTCGCTTCGCTTTTGGCAATCGGCTTTCGCCTTATGCTTTTGTTCTTTTATTCTTTTTTGTCACCAGCAGCAGTTCCCTGATGGCGCTGCGTTGTGTCACTCACTTGTAC
>JADLHL010000143.1 GCA_020848815.1 Chitinophagaceae bacterium
TCTCCTGAAGTGGCTTCATGTGCTACCAGCTGCATAAGCCGGATTCTGTAACGCCGCCGAAGCGGTGTTGCTATCATTTATCTACGACAGCCATTGCTGACTGCCTGCATCTGCCTACCCTGGAGCGTCTCGCCGGTGGCGAGGTCAGGCGGGCCGCCTTCATCCACTCCTATACATGGCATTTCAGCACCCAAGGTTTACCCATGGCTGGCCTTACAACCAACCATCGGGAGCTCTTACCTCCCGTTTTCACCCTTACCCCGCCCCATACCCCCGGAGGGGGATGAACAGCAAGGCGGTTATTTTCTGTGGCACTGTCTCGACCTGCCAGCTTCTCCCGATTGTTATCGGGATCAGCATAGCAGATGTCCCGCCGTTAGCGGGATGGGTTGCCCTGCGCTGTCCGGACTTTCCTCTCCTGCCTTGCAGCAGCAGCGATAGCCTTCACTGATAGCGGGGTAAAGATACAGCCCCCTTGCCCCCAGATGGGGAAATAAAATTGAACGACCCGGATTAAGTACGTAATATTGTACTCAATCCGTTTCTATGAAAGTGATTAATTACACCGCATTCAGGGCCAAAATGAAGGACACACTTGATAGTGTGACCAAGGACGGCGAAACCGTGATGGTGAACCGCAATGAAAAGGAAACCGCTGTCATTATAAGCCTGGATGAATACAACGGCTTGATGGAAACCCTGCACCTGATGAAGTCGCCGGCCAACAAAGCCAGGCTCGACGCAGCGATTGCCAGAGATAAAAAAGGTCTGTCGGAAAAACATGCACTTATTGTACCCTGATGCAGCTTTCGTGGGACATACATGCATGGGAAGATTATCTGTATTGGCAGCAAACAGATAAAGCGGTGATGAAAAAAATCAACGAACTGATTAAGGAATGTTTGCGTACGCCATTTGACGGACGTGGTAAACCCGAGGCGCTAAAAGCCAACTATGCCGGCTATTGGAGCCGCCGAATCACCGGCGAACACCGCTTGGTGTATCGGGTGTATGAAGACAGATTGCATGTAGTGCAATGCAGGTATCATTATTGAAAAGTTTGCAGTTTATAGTTTGCAGTTTGCAGGGCAGCCTTACTTGCAAACTGCAAATTGTCCACTGCAAACTGTCCACTGACGGAAGCAGATTGAGGCTGGTATTTTGCAGGGCTGTATTACTTGCAAACTGTAAAATGTTTACTGCCAACTGTCAACTGTTTACTTCAAAAAAATCTCCGTTGCTCCATGGCCGTACCAGGGATGGTATTGCGATACAAAGCTCTTCACATTATCGCGGAGCTTGAGCATTTCATGTACTTCTTCTTTCAGGCGGCCGCTGCCCACACCATGTATCACCCACAGGTGTTTCATGTAGTGCAGCTCGGCTTTGTCGAGCCATTTTTCAAACTCCCGCAGCTGCAGCGTCAGCTTTTCATGCGCCGTCATGTTGCGGTAGTCGTTGGTGAGTTTATCAATGTGCAGGTCGAGCACCGAAGGCGGCGCCGGTTCGGTATTGGGTAGCTTTTTGCCGGCCACTACTTTAAAGCCGGCCTTGCTAAGTTGCGAAAAAGGATCGGCTACAAAAGGCTCTGCTTCTATCTTGGTTTTATCAGGGTAGCGGTCGAATAGCTGCTGTGTAAAGAACGCATCGCCCTTTTGTTTGAGCACTTCAATCTGTTTGAACACCTGCTTGCCCTTGGGCTTGTAGGTGGCTTCGTAATATTCGGCCTTGCTTTTTTGCGGCGTAATGAGGCTGAACTCAAACTCGAAAGACGGGCTATCGTTGAGGTGCTCAAAGGGAATGTTCATCAGGTAAAAATCCTGCAGGGCCAGCACTTCATTTTGCAGCTCCATTTCGGTTTCGCCGGCATAGTTGAGCCAAAAGCGAAACCTGAGGCCAGTATCGGTTTGGTTGACGAGGTAAATCTTGAGCTCTTCCACCACATCATCATCAAACACATCTTTGCTAAATACGGGGAAGAATACCAGCCACAGCCCTTCGGCCACTTTGTATTTGGGCGGATTTTTTTCCCGCTTTACATCTTCAATGTATTTTTTGGGTGGCTTCTTTTCTTCAAACAGTTTTTTGCTGCTGAACTGCTTGAAGTACGGAAAATCGAGCTGATCGGTATAGGCCGGAAATCGGACGCCCCGCACTTCTACCAACACCATTTTGTCGGCCAAAATGTCTACCACTTTGCCGTCTTCATTGCTATGCTTTACTACTACGTTGTCGCCTATTTCAAACTTCATGTTGAACCCTAGCCCATACAAGGCTTTTAATGATGAACTGACATCTACTGCTGACAAAGGTAATCAACAGCAAAGCTGCACAATGGTTGCGAAGGAATATTGGCTGTATTTTTCATTGCCCGGATATGCAAGAACGCCGAAGTGTGCGACGCAACAGGGATGCCATGTGTACCGTAGCTGGTTACCAAAAAAAACTATGCTGCCTGTTGTGCCAGTTTGGAGTTTTTGTAGCCGTACATGAAGTAAAAAATAATACCCAACGCCAGCCAACCAATAAACCACACCCAGTTGCTTTTGCTCATACCGGTGAGCAGGTACATGCAGGTAAATACGCCCATGAGCGGAATGAAGGAATATTTTTTGACCATGGTAAGGCCGGATAAGAGCAATGCACCTGCCCAGAAAATGATGAGTGAAATATTGGGCAGGGCCAGATCCATAAATGATTTTTTGCCGGCGATATACTCTTGGTTGGCACTGTAATCAAACACAAACAAATCGGAGAAATACGTAGCAGACAGTTTGTAGGCCACAAACATGGAAGCCAGCACCACCGCCGGAAACAAGAACTGTCCGTTGATGTACGGCAGGTGAAAACGACCGGCTACTTTTTCTTTTCGGGGAATGAGCAGGACGCCGCCACACACCAGCACAAATGCAAACAACGTGGCGATGCTGGTAAAGTCGAGTACAAAGGTTTTATCGGTAAAAATGATGGGGATGCCCACCACCAAACCGGTAACGATGGTAGCGAAGGAAGGCGTTTTGAATTTGGGATGAATGTTTTGAAAAACGGGCGGCATCAGGCCATCGCGACTCATGGTCATCCACATGCGGGGCTGCCCCATTTGAAATACCAGCAGCACACTCGTCATGGCTATTACTGCCACCACAGCAACTACAAATTGCATCCAACCGATATTCAGATTTTGCGGTTCGAAAATGAAAGCCAAAGGATCGCCTACGCCATCAAAATTGCGGTAGTTGACTGCGCCGGTTAATACAAGCGTCAGTAAAATGTAAATGATGGTGCAAATGACCAGCGATAGAATCATGCCTCTTGGCAAATCCCGTTGCGGGTTTTTACTTTCTTCGGCCAATACACTTACAGCATCAAACCCGATGTAAGCAAAAAACACACTGGATACGGCCATCATAACACCACCAAAACCATTGGGCATAAACGACTTCACTCCTGCATCATTAGCGGGCATCCAATTGCTGGTAAGTCCGTTGGAGAAAATAAGATAACCACCTACCAATATAATTAATGCTACCACTGCCAACTTAAGCACCACCATGATATTGCTGAAGTTGCGGCTTTCTTTGATGCCTCTGTACACCAGGTAAGTAATGAGAAAATTGATGAGCAACGCCGGTATATCAATAATCATTCTGATTCCGCCAACAATGGGTGCATTGTTCCAGGCAGCCAATTCGTCGGCATTGGTGCTGCCGGCTTCTACGGCGTGTTTGGCTTCCATATAGCTGGTAGAAAAATACGCTGGTATATGTACATTCATTTTGCCCAGCAGCGAAGTGAAATAATCGCTCCAGCTAAAGGCCACATAAATATTGCCGATAGAATATTCCATGATGAGAGCCCAGCCAATAATCCAGGCGAAGAGCTCACCAAAACTGGCGTAAGCATACGTGTAGGCACTGCCGGCTACCGGTATGCGACTGGCAAATTCGGAGTAACACAAGGCGGTGAAACCACAGGCAATGGCTGTAATGATGAACAGCGCCACCACACCGGGGCCACCATTAAAAACAGCAAAGCCAAGGCTGCTGAAACTGCCTGCACCCAAAATGGCGGCTATGCCAAAAAAAGTAAGGT
Organism: Chitinophagaceae bacterium; assembly: GCA_020848815.1. Classification (GTDB taxonomy): domain Bacteria; phylum Bacteroidota; class Bacteroidia; order Chitinophagales; family Chitinophagaceae; genus Phnomibacter. The sequence goes on from JADLHL010000143.1 coordinate 4,093, forward strand.
CTCTTACGGAGAGCACTTTGTTCAATGAATGCCCGTGGCCATCGTGGCCCGCCTCGGCAGACATGGCCGAAATACTTTTCTTTCTAAACAGTGACATGTGGTTGTGGTATATAGCTGAAAAATAGGACTATTCAGGAAAAGATGCGGTGGATTAATGATCCCGGGCAATCAGGAAATTAGCCAGATCGTACAACTGTTGTTTGCGGCTACTGAGCACTGCCACTGCTTCGAGGTGTTGCATAGCCTTATCGAAATATTGCTGCTTCAATTGCAAAGCCCACTCATCTACCCCACAGGCTTTCATAATGCTCAGTACCTGTTGCACTTTATCGGCAGGGTTTTCCTGCATCAGCGTTTGCAGTTGTTGGCGTTGTGCATCGCTGGCTACATCACGGGTATGAATGGCCAGGAATGTTTTTTTGTTCTGCCGGATATCGCCGCCCACTTCTTTGCCAAATTTCTCGGGATCACCAAAGGCATCGAGGTAATCATCCTGCACCTGAAAAGCAATGCCCAGGTTTTCGCCAAAGGCATACAGGTGTTCCTGATTGCCCTTGCCGGCACCGCCAATAATGGCGCCCATCTTCAACGCTGCTGCAATCAGCACAGAAGTTTTGAGGCGAATCATTTCGATGTATTCTTCCAGCTGCACATTGGGTTGCTGTTCAAAATCAATATCCAGTTGCTGGCCTTCGCATACTTCGGCAGCGGTTTTATTGAACAGCGCAATCACCGGACGGCTGATGGATGTATCAATGTGATTGAGGTATTCATATGCTTTCACCAGCATCACATCACCCGCTAGTATAGCTGTATTTTGGCCGTACTTGTGGTGCACTGTTTGCATGCCCCGGCGCAGGGCCGCAGCATCCATAATATCGTCGTGTATGAGGGTGAAATTGTGAAACAACTCAATGGCAAAAGCCGCATGCCAGGCATCTTCTTTGATGTCGTCAACCAATTCATTGCCCATGAGTACCAGCAAAGGGCGAATGCGCTTGCCGCCCAATTGCAAAAAATAGCGGTTTGGATCGTATAAGGTGGCCGGCTTCTCCGGAAAATGATTCACATCAAAACGGGCTGCAAACAATTGTGTCAATTCTGCCAGACTATGCATACTATAAATTTGGAATGAACAACCAACGGCGCAAAATACCTGAAATGATTGAATCATCATTAGATGGGCTAAAAATGTATATCGATGTGCTGCATCAACATTTTAGGTTGTGTTGTACATTGCCTCCTGCTAAGGACTTTTACTATGAGAAAACCAATAGTACTACTCTGTTTTTTATGTTGTGCAACAGCAGGTTTGCTGCAAGCACAGTTTGGCAGTTTTGCCAGTGCGGTGCAACTCACTACCGATGCCGGCACCAACAAGACTTTTTACAATACCCAAAAACTTACAGGAGATGCCAATGCCATTGGGCCCAACAACTTTACCGGCAGCCTTGGCAGTTTTGCCGCCAATGATGGCCGCCTGAAAATAACCGGCGCTGAAGTAAAAACTTTTAAAGGCAACAACGATAATGTTTGTGCTGTTCGCTTGCAATACCGGGTGTATTTGCAGGGCAGCAGCGGCGGGGCTTTCAATACAGTTCAATTGCCCTTTTTGGCCAATTGTGTAGCGGGTGTTTTTGCCGATGGCAAGGGCCCATGCAGCGGCAACGATCAAAAATGGCAAACCGTAACAGCCAACATAGACCTGACTGCTATTGCCGTACCGGGCACTTATGTATTGGAGTTGTATTATGATATTGCTGGTGCCACCAACAGTACAAGTGGTTGTAATGAAACTGCCTACGATAGCAACCTGGGCAATAATTACATCACCACTTTTGATATAACACCGGCACTGCCATTGCAGTTGCTGCAGTTTACCGGCAAGCGAAATGCAAGCAGCAATCTATTGCAATGGACAACTGCACAGGAAGAAAATTTCAGCCATTTTAATGTGCAACGAGCTACAGATGGCATTGCATTTTCAACTATTGGCAAAGTGGCGGGCAAGGGCAACAGTCAATTGCAAATGCTGTACACTTTCAGCGATAATGCAACTGCAGGAAAAGAACACTTCTATCGTTTGCAAATGATGGATTATGACGGCTCCTTTTCTTTTTCAAAAGTGATTCGCATGGCAGCCAATGGTGCCCAAAAGAATAGCATCAGCCTCTTGCAAAATCCGGTAAAGCATGAACTTACCCTTCAACAATTAGAACCCGGACAGCAAGTGCTGATTGTAGATGCCAGCGGAAGACTCATGTATCAGCAAACCACCACCAGCACACAATTGCGCATTCCGGTGCATCAATGGCATGCGGGAGTGTACCATATCAAAGTCGTGCATCCGCAAGGGCAATCGCATATTGCTTTTGTAAAAGAGTAACCTGCAATCAGGTAGCATAAATAAAAAGCCGTTGCTGATAGAGCAACGGCTTTTATCGTTTTAAGTTGTGTGTTATTAGTTGATAGCATCAACAGCAATAACAGATGACACATTGATGGGGCCGTAAATATGGGGGAACATTTCGGCTACGTCTGTTGCCGCTTCATACTTCAGCGGTACATCCAATTTACCTGGGTCGATGCACAAACGCAGTAAACCAGTTTGGCCGGCATAAAACCGTTCGAGTACTCCTGCTACCTGATGTGCATCGCTGGTATGAATAAAGCCTTCGGTATGCAGCGATGGCGCTTCGTATTTGCCCAGTTGCAATGCCTGCTCCCAGGCGGCTTTGGTAGTAATGTGATACACCGGCGCCTGCCAAATGCGTGGCACCAATCCTTGCTGCATCATCAGGTCGGCCATTACCATGGCTGCCACAGCTTCCAGCACAGGCGGCACCCGTAGTGCTATACACAAGTCGTGTCTTCCTTTTACAGAAAACTGTTCCATTTCACCGGTGTCCCAGTTCAATGTGTATTGATCTTTTGGCGTGGAAGAAGTAGGCTTGATGGCAATTTTAAAATAGACTTCGTTGCCATTGGTAATACCACCCACAATACCACCAGCGTGGTTGGTTTCGGTGCGACCATCGTTGCTCACAATGGCATCGTTGTGCTCCACACCAAACATCTTAGCGGCAGCAAAACCAGTACCAAATTCAATGCCTCTTACTGCAGGAATAGCAAACACGGCATGGCTTAGCAATGACTCAGCAGAATCCCAAAACGGTTCGCCCAATCCTGCAGGCAATCCGGTGATGCGACAATCAACAATACCACCCACAGAGTCCTTGGCCGCTATGGCTTTTTCTAGTCCTGCTTCAATGGTTGGTTCGCCGGCAACTTCCAAAATGGTGGAAGTAACAGTGGCATTGCCCAACAACTTTTTAGCTATAACACCCGCTGCTACCACACACACGGTAAGGCGGCCACTGAAATGACCACCACCGCGAAAATCTTCGAAGCCACCATACTTGTGGTGAGCTGTCCAATCGGCATGGCCGGGGCGTGGCACGGAGCGTTGCTTTTGATAATCGCCGCTGCGGGTATTCTTGTTTTCGAAAATGATAGTGAGTGGTGCACCCGTAGTGCGGCCCTGAAATAATCCCGTTTGAAAAATTGGGTAATCCTCTTCCTGACGGGGCGTGGTGCCTTTTTGGGTACCGCCTTTTCTTCGCTCCAGATCGGGCAAAAAATCGGCTGCACTCAAGGGCAACCCTGTTGGCAATCCATCAATGGTAATGCCCA
>JADLHL010000144.1 GCA_020848815.1 Chitinophagaceae bacterium
TCATATCTGCAGGTACATCGTGCTTGCCACTGGGTGTTGGCATGCCTTGTGGCCACACAGGACGGTTGGTCCAGGCATATACTTTGGTTACCTCTCCTATCAAACCAGACTGGTACATTTCCTGCATGCGACGAACACCATCGCCACTGCCGCCCTGGTTACCCATCTGTGTAACGACCTTGTATTTACGTGCCGCTTCTGTGAGCATACGGGCTTCGTAAATATCATGGGTCAATGGCTTTTGTACATATACATGCTTGCCCATTTTAATGGCCGCCATAGTGGCTACAGCATGGGTATTATCGGGTGTTGATACCGAAACGGCATCAATATTTTTACCTTCTTTCTCCAGCATTTCGCGGTAGTCAAAGTAAAACTTCGCCTGCGGAAAACGCTTTACAGAACCTGCAGCCTGCTTCACATCTACATCGGCAAATGCTACAATGTTGGCCCGGCCACCTTTGGCAAACTCAGATAAATCGCTGGCACCCTTGCCACCAGCGCCAATGCCGGCAATGTTGAGCTTATCGCTGGGTGCTACATAGCCACGGCCCAGCACATGACGAGGCACAATCATGAATCCTGCACCGGCTACGGCCGTGTTGCGGATAAAATTTCTTCTGGATGATTTTTTGGAAGACATGCGGTTATTTTAAAGCTGTTTGGAGTTATGTAATTTTCAATCGTTGTTATGCAGTGGTAAAACTGATGCACTCTTTGAGTTCCTTTTCTGTGTATGCCAATCCGTATTGTTTCAACACATCGTCGGGTACGCCATTCCATTGGTTGGGTTGGTTGCCCACATAGCCAATGTCTTTTACACCTATTTCAGAAGTGTAAAAACCTGTAGCTGTAAGATTACGCATCAGGTTAAAAAATGCTACCCCTTGTGCCATGGCAGGTTTGGCTTTGTTTGGATATGCTATGGCATCCACCACTTCAATTTGTTGTGTGCTGCTGCATTCCACAAATGGTTTTTCATAGGTCTTGAGGCAATGCAAATCGAGCCAGCGCAAACCACCCCGCATGGGCGTTTGGTGCTGCGGCATGTCTTTTACAATAAACTCAATAAACGCAGGTACACCGGCTTGCGATGCACTGCCGCTTACTTCATCGGCAGGTATAATTATATCGGCCAGCACCGTGATGGTTTTCAACTCATGATCGGTAAAAAACTTTTCCTTCATGAGCTGTTCATCGTGTGCCTTTTCTTCCTTCATTCTGTCGTAAGTAAACGTACCTACAGCAGTGGCATTTTCAGCTGCTTTTTTATCCGCTGGTTTGCAGGCATCAATCAGCACGGCTGTGCTCAGCGAACCAATGGCCAATGCTTTGAGTGATTTTCTTCTATCCATGATGTTGATGTTAGATGTTGGATGGCTGATGTCTGATTTTCGTTTGTTGTTGAGCGTTTGCGTTCTTGATGTTCGTTTACTTGTTTTCCAAGTTTGCAAATGCATCAAATCAATTCCTGTATTCCTTTAGCACATTAGCCAGTTGCTTACAGGTTTTGCTTTTTCATTTCATCAATAATGTATTCGCTGGCCCGCATGCTCAGGGCTAGAATGGTCCACGTAATGTTTTTATCGGCTTGTGAGGTAAAGGCGGCACCATCTACCACAAACAGGTTTTTACAATCGTGTGCCTGGTTCCATTTGTTCAGCGCAGAGCTCTTGGCATCTGCACCCATGCGGGCTGTACCAGCTTCATGAATGATTTTGCCCGGCGTTTCCAAACCCCAGTTGTTGCTCTCATCGTCATCGGCTCCCCAGGTAATCACAGCGCCCATGTTGTGCATGATTTCCTTGAAGGTTTCCTTCATGTGCTTGGCTTGCTTTATTTCATGCTCACTCCATTTCACATTAAACTTCAATACGGGAATGCCATATTTATCTACCACGCTGTTGTCAATCTCGCAGTAGTTGTCGTAGCGTGGAATGGCTTCACCACGGCCAGCCATGCCAACACCAGCACCATAGAAAAAGCGAAAATCTTCTTTCAGACTTTTGCCATAACCACCGGCTTCTTTCTGTACACCTTTCACAGCAAATTTTCCGTTCATGCCTTCGATACCAAAACCAAAACCGTATGCGGGTTGCTGCATGCCGCCCCAGTATTCAATGTGATAACCTCGTGGAAAATCAAGCTTCTTGTTGTCGCCCCACCAAGGACTGTACACATGCATGCCACCTACGCCATCTTCGTTGTAGCGTTTGCGATCGAACAAAGAAGGCAACACGCCACCCATAGCAGCGCCGGTACTATCGTGCAGGTAGCGACCAACTACGCCGCTGCTGTTGGCCAGGCCATTGGGGTGCCGGTCACTTTTTGAGTTGAGCAACAATCGGGAACTTTCGCAGGCACTGGCGGCCAGTATCACCACACGGCCACTCACCTGATATTCTTGCAAGGTTTCTTTGTCTACATAACTAATGCCAGTGGCCAATCCTTCTTTATTGGTAATGACTTCACGGGCCATGGCATTTACCACCATATCTACATTGCCCGTTTCAACTGCTGGTTTTACCAATACTGAAGAGGAAGAAAAATCGCCATGCACGGTACAACCACGACCGCACTGGGCACAGAAGAAACATGCGCCACGTTTGTCGTTTATTTTTTTGGTGAGTATCGACAAGCGGGAAGGGATAACCGGCACACCTGCAGTGCCTGCTGCTTTCTTCAGCATCAATTCGTGCAGGCGTGGTTTTGGTGGTGGAAGAA
>JADLHL010000145.1 GCA_020848815.1 Chitinophagaceae bacterium
CCTGCGGGAGACGTTGCTGGTAAATAGGCTGGCCTCTGAAAATGACGCAACGTCCCCTGCGGGAGACGTTGCTATTAAATAGGCTGGCCTCTGAAAATGACGCAACGTCCCCTGCGGGAGACGTTGCGTCTACATCTATTTTTCCGTGATATTTAACCCATCATGAAAGTCTCCAACTCAAATCTGTCATCGTTATGCCGCCGGTAGCAACTACTTCCAAACACGAAAACTATTTGTCTGTCCTCAAAGCGCTGGGTATACTGCCGCTCATTATTTACCCGTTTGTACTACTGCCCAATCTGATGGCATTGGGTGGGCATGGCGGTGGCAGTTTTGTAGCCAAAGCATTTATCTACAGCAGCACTTTTTATCCTGTTACGTTGATTGCCAGTTTGTGGTTCAACAAACAACGTAAACTCATCATTGCGGCATTGCCACTTTTTCATCTGGGCTTTTGCATACTCTTTTACTGGCTTTGGTCATTGTAGAAAATCATACCGAGAAAAATGTAGCATTTTCAAACCTTCCACATTACATCCCCACTTCAACCCTGCGTTGTTTCTCCCGCCTGCTGTTCGAAATTTTCTTTTCAATTTCTACCGCAATAAATACCAGCGAAGAAGCTGCACCTACCAGTAAAAATTCCTGCAGCGTCAATGCTTCAGTTTGAAAAATGGGCTGCAAAAATGGAATGTAAGTAATGGCTATTTGCAAAAGCAAGGCCAGTCCTACTGCGGCTATCAGTGGTTTGTTGGAAAACATGCCTGCGGAGAAAAAAGATTGCGTCTCTGAACGGATGGCTAATACATGCCCCATCTGGCTCAAGCAAAGCACGTTGAACACAATTGATTGCCAGTGCAAACCATGATTGATAGCCCAGGCCTGTGCCGATAGCGCAATGCCTGCCATAAGCATACCTACCCAAATCATGTGCAGTCCGCGGCCGTTGGCAAACACACTTTGCTGTGGTGGCCGTGGTGGTCTGTCCATTACATTTTTCTCCGCTTTTTCAAACGACAATGAAATGGCGGGTAATCCATCGGACACCAGATTGATCCACAAAATATGAATGGGCAGCAGCGCCACCGGCAAGCCAATCATGGGCCCAAGGAGCAGTGTCCAAAGTTCGCCTGAGTTGGTGGTCATCAGGTATTTGATGAACTTTAAAATGTTGTCGTAAATGCGGCGGCCTTCCCGCACTGCTTTTACAATGGTTGAAAAATTATCGTCGAGCAAAATCATGTGGGCCGCTTCCTTCGAAACATCAGTACCCGTTATACCCATAGCAATACCAATATTGGCCCGCTTGAGTGAAGGCGCATCGTTTACACCATCGCCGGTCATGGCTACATAGTGCCCTTTTTGTTGCAGCATTTTTACAATCTGCAATTTTTGCTCCGGCGATACCCGTGCATACACTTTAATCCTTTCCACTTTCGACAAAAAGCTGTCATCATCCATAGCCGCTAATTGTTGGCCAGTTATCACCAGGTCTTTTTCGTTGTTCAAAATGCCAATGCGTTCGGCAATGGTTTTCGCCGTAAGTGGGTGGTCGCCGGTAATCATTACCGGAACTATGCCTGCAGTTTTACATTGCTTCACGGCATCAAACACTTCTTCCCGTGGTGGATCTATTATGCCCGTCAACCCCAAAAACTGAAGGTCGGTTTCATGAAGGTCTGCACTCAGGTCGTGTGGCAATTCATCCCACATTCGGTAAGCAAAGCCCAATATCCGGTGGCCCTTTGCAGCCATCTCATCTACCGTTTGCTGCATGGCGGCTAAGTCTATATTGCCGCACCGTTGTAGCAAAATATCGGGGGCACCTTTGGTAAAAGATATGACAGCATTGTTGTAGCTGTGAAAAGTAGTCATCAATTTTCGGTCAGCATCAAATGCAATTTCTGCGAGGCGTGGCCAGGCATCTGCTGCAATGTGTTGTTCTTTGGCTACTTCCATCAGCGCCACTTCGGTGCTGTCGCCTTTTATATTGTTGTCATCATCTGTTACAGCATCATTGTTCAGGGCAAAAGCATGCAGCAAAAGCTGTACGTTGTTGGATTGTTGTACATCAGCAATGGCGTTTCTTTCGTACAGTTTTCCATCTACCAAAATGTCTTCTACATGCATTTTATTTTTGGTGAGGGTGCCTGTTTTATCGGTACAGATGTAGGTAACGGAGCCCAGTGTTTCCACGGCAGGTAATTTCCGGATGAGGCTATTGAACCGGATCATTCTTTTGGCGGCCAGTGCCAGCGAAATGGTAATAACAGCAGGCAGTGCTTCGGGTATGGCAGCCACGGCAAGAGATATACTGGTCATAATCATTTTCACCACATCTTCTCCCCGTAGCCAGCCGGCTACAAAAAATAAAATGCAGAGCAGTAATACCAGTACCGATAATTTTTTACCAAAAGAAGCAAGACGCTGCTGCAGTGGTGTGAGTGATTCATCTTCCTGCAGCATTTTGGCTATGCGGCCCAATTCTGTTTGCATGCCGGTGGCCACCACAACTGCTGTGCCTCTGCCATAGGTTACAAATGTGCCTTTAAACGCCATGTTTTTTTTATCACCCAGCGGTATATCGTCCAGCTCCAGTCGTTGTGATATTTTATCGATGGCATGCGATTCGCCGGTGAGTGCAGCTTCTTCTATTTTCAGGTTTACAGACTCCACAATACGAACGTCAGCAGGTAGGGCATTGCCAGCCTCCAGCAGTACCACATCGCCTGGTACCAGTGCGGTGGCAGGCAGCCAGCTGCTGGTGCCATCCCGCAGCACCCGTGCTTGCGTAACGGCCATTTGCTTGAGTGCCTGCATGGCTTTTTCAGCTCTGTATTCCTGAAAAAAACCAATGATGGCATTCAGTAAAACAATTACTAAAATCACAATCGTATCGGTAAGGTCGCCGATGATGCCGGAGATGATGGCGGCTGCCAGCAATATCAAAATCATCACATCTTTAAACTGCGCCAGCAGTATGCCCAATACACTTTTCTTTTTTCCTTCCTGCAATTCGTTGGGGCCAAACTCTATCAGTTTTTCTTCAGCTATTGTGCTACGCAATCCATGTTCGCTACTGCCAAGCAGTTCAAATGTTTCGGGGATAGTAAGTTTATGCCAGTTCATGTAATCAATTGTTTTTGGGCTAATAACTGTTGCCAATAAAGATATCTGAAATGGCTGTTGGCTCTTGTCGGTTTTTATAACCAATGAGTATGTAAATGCTGCAAGTATATCACTATAAAAAAACGAACAAATTGAAGAAGCTGCACTATCATGAGGTGCTGCATTAAACAAGAGCATTCATCTTGTATGCCTTTGTTTTGATTAGGTAGAAAGAATAAAAAAAGTAAAAGTTTATACTGCTCTTTTCTTGCGGAAAAGACCCAGCAAAATGTGTGTCACAAAAATGAGTTGTGCCAAAAGGAGCAGCAGCACAATTACTGCCACAGTGTCCAGCAATTGTTGCATGGCTTCAACATTACTGTCGGCGGTATCGGTATACTCAGTTACAGCGGTAAGCAATGGAACCATAAGCACCCAAACTGAAGCGAAGCTGAGTAAAACATGCAGCCAATTGAGCCAGCGCAAAAAAAGGAGTCGCCGGCAAAACCAATGCAATGCCCACAATGCCAGAGATAGGATGGCAAAAGAGTAAATGATTTGTTGGTGGGCAATGATGTAGTAAATATCGTGCAGGTGAATGTCGAAAACGCTGGAACCGTTGGTGAAAAATGCAGCCAGAATGATTAGTAGCAGGCCGGTGGCCATCAGTAAGTGGCGGGGTAGCAGGTGTTTCAAATGGAGGAGAATTAGTGGCTGTAAATATGGGTAATCGGGAGCGGCTGGTCAAATTTCGGATATAGGGTTGTGGTGGCACATTATCCTTCACCTGCCAACCCGTCAACCGACCAGCTTTCCAACTTTTCTGACAGATTCTCGCTGTTTCATCCGTCTTTCCGTCCCGTTTTTGCAATCGCAGCACTCCTTTTCTGTCATTTTTTCACCCTTGCATGGCGTGGCATAATCATTGACAATCTGTTTGCGATGCCGTAAGCATCATCCATTTGTAAAGTCTAAATCATACATAATCATGGGAAAAATTATTGGAATTGACCTGGGAACCACTAACAGTTGCGTATCTGTAATGGAAGGCAATGAGCCGGTGGTAATCGCCAACGAAGAGGGCCGTCGGACGACACCGTCTATCGTGGGCTTTCTGAAAAATGGCGAACGCAAAGTGGGCGACCCTGCCAAGCGTCAGGCCATTACCAACCCTATTAATACCATAACCAGCGTAAAACGCTTTATGGGCCGCCGCTTCGATGAAGTGGGCGAAGAAATCAGCCACTGGAGCTACAAAGTAGCCAAGGGCGACAACAACACTGTTCGCATCGACATCGATGGACGCCTGTACACACCACAGGAAATCAGCGCCATGGTGTTGCAGAAAATGAAGAAAACTGCCGAAGATTACCTCGGTCAGGAAGTGACTGAAGCGGTAATTACCGTGCCAGCTTACTTTAATGATGCGCAGCGCCAGGCCACCAAAGAAGCCGGTGAAATTGCTGGTCTCAATGTGCGTCGTATTGTAAACGAGCCCACTGCTGCCGCTTTGGCATACGGCCTCGATAAAAAACATGCCGATCAAATGATTGCCGTGTTCGACCTCGGTGGCGGTACGTTTGATATTTCTGTACTCGAACTGGGCGATGGCGTATTCGAAGTAAAATCTACCAACGGTGATACCCACCTCGGTGGCGACGACTTTGATAAAGTAATCATGGACTGGTTGGCCGATGAGTTCAAATCTCAGGAAAGCATTGACCTGCGCAAAGATCCGATGGCATTGCAGCGCCTGAAAGAAGCCGCTGAAAAAGCCAAGATTGAGCTGAGTTCTTCTACCGAAACAGAAATCAACCTCCCATACATTACTGCGGTAGATGGTGTACCCAAGCACCTGGTGCTGAAGCTGAGCCGTGCCAAGTTTGAAGCCCTGGCCGACAACCTGTTTACCCGCATGTTTAAGCCTTGTGAGCAAGCATTGAAAGATGCCGGCCTCAGCGCATCACAAATCAACGAAGTGATTTTGGTGGGTGGTTCTACCCGTATTCCTAAAGTACAAGAGCTGGTAGAAAAGTTCTTTGGTAAAAAGCCTAACCGTGGTGTAAACCCCGATGAAGTAGTAGCCGTAGGTGCCGCTATCCAAGGTGCCGTACTCACTGGTGAAGTGAAAGATGTACTGCTGCTCGACGTAACGCCGCTCAGCCTCGGTATTGAAACACTCGGTGGTGTAATGACCACGTTGATTCCTGCCAACACTACCATTCCTACCAAGAAAAGTGAAGTGTTCAGCACCGCTGCCGATAATCAGCCCGGTGTTCAAATTCACATTTTGCAGGGCGAACGTACCAAGTCGGCCGATAACAAGAGCCTCGGTATTTTCAACCTCGATGGCATACCGCCAGCACCACGTGGTGTACCCCAGATTGAAGTGACTTTCGATATCGATGCCAACGGTCTGATTCACGTAAGTGCCAAAGACAAAGGCACCGGCAAAGAGCAGAAGATTCACATCGAAGCGGGTAGCGGGCTCAGCAAAGAGGAAATTGAAAAGATGAAGAACGAAGCCAAGGCCAACGAAGAAACGGACAAGGCAGAACGGGAACGCATCGAAAAAATCAATCAGGCCGATAGCCTCATTTTCCAGACAGAAAAGCAACTGAAGGAATACGGCGACAAAGTACCTGCTGATAAAAAAGCACCTATCGAAGCTGCTTTGGCTGAGTTGAAAGAAGCCCACAAAAGTCAGGATTTGACCCGCATTGAAGCCGGTACTGCCAAGCTCAACGAAGCATGGACAGCAGCCAGCCAGGAAATCTACAATGCGATGAACCAGCAGGGCGGTGCCGATGCACAGCCTGGTGCAGATGCCGGTGCTCAGCAGGGTGGTGCCAAAAGCGACACCGTAGAAGACGCACAGTTTGAAGAAGTGAAATAAATACGCACATTGTTGTATCATATAGCGGCTGTTCCGAAAGGAGCAGCCGCTTTTTTATTAGAATATTTATTTATGGCTTAAAAGTGATAACCCGTGATTTCCAATACAGGTAGCTGTACTTTTCCGCTGCTAAAAAATGATGCTATGCGTACATGGATTGCTGCCTTCACCCTGTTGTTTTCGGTAACCGGTTACACACAGGTAACTCCTGATTCTGCCAAACTCGAATGGTTTCGGGATGCCAAACTCGGCATCTTCATTCACTGGGGCATTTACTCGGTCAACGGGGTAGATGAGAGCTGGAGCTTTCACAACAAACTCATTGGCTATCCTGAGTACATGGCGCAGCTGAAAGGGTTTACAGCCAATAAATACAATCCCGAAGCATGGGCGGCACTCATAAAAGAAAGCGGGGCGCAATACAGCGTTATCACTACCAAGCATCATGATGGTGTGGCTTTGTACGACAGCAAGCTGAGCACGTTAGATGTGGTGAACAGCACACCGGCAAAAAGAGATTTGCTGACACCTTTTTATCAGGCCATCCGCAAGCAAGGCATTAAAGCTGGTGCTTATTTTTCATTGATCGACTGGAGCCGCAATGATTATCCCGGTTTTCTGAAAGACAGCAGTCGTTATAAAATAAAAGATGAGCCAAGCCGCTGGCAACAGTTTTTGCAGTTTACTCATGGGCAAATCAATGAAGTGATGACCAACTTCAATCCTGA
>JADLHL010000146.1 GCA_020848815.1 Chitinophagaceae bacterium
AATACGATTATGGCAATAGCAAAAACAGCAGCTTTTAGTAAAAAAGAACAGGAAATTGCCGCCTTCGCCAAGGCAATAGCCCACCCGGCAAGAGTGGCTATTTTAAAAGTATTGGCAGGCAAAACAGAATGTGTATGTGGCCAGATAGTGGATGTGCTGCCACTGGCGCAAAGCACGGTAAGCCAACACCTGAAAGAACTGAAAGCTGCCGGCCTGATTAACGGCACCGTGGAAGGGCCAAGGAGTTGCTACTGCATCAACTGGAAAGCTTTTGAACAATTCCGGAAAGAATTCAACAGCCTGTTTGATACACTACAGGTAAAAAACAACAGCTGTTGCTGATGCCGGATGAATTACTCATACTTAAAATTTTTACAAGATGACACAAGAAGAAACACTCAAAGCCATTGTAAAAGAAAAATACTCGCAAATTGCCTTGCAAGACAAGGACTACAATGCGGCCAGCTGCTGCGGTGCTACCGGCTGCTGTGGCGGCGATGAAGTGTACAACATCATGAGTGATGACTACACGCAACTGGAAGGCTACAACGCCGATGCCGACCTGGGATTGGGTTGTGGCATACCCACAGCATTTGCACAAATGAAAGAAGGTGATACAGTGATTGACTTGGGCAGCGGTGCTGGCAACGATGCCTTTGTAGCCCGCAAAATTGTTGGCCCCACCGGAAAAGTGATTGGTATTGACTTTAGCGAAGCCATGCTGGAAAAAGCCCGAACCAATGCCGATAAAGTGGGCTTTAATAATGTAGAGTTTCGGTTGGGCGATATTGAGCAAATGCCCGTAGCTGCCAACCGTGCCGATGTGGTACTGAGCAACTGTGTACTGAACCTGGTACCCAATAAGCAAGCAGTATTTGCAGAAATATTGCGGGTACTCAAACCCGGCGGTCATTTCAGCATCAGCGATATAGTATTGCAGGGCGAACTGCCCGGCAAATGGAAAGAGGTAGCCGAACTGTATGCAGGATGCGTAAGCGGTGCCATTCAAAAAGAAGAATACCTACGCATTATTGAACAAACGGGTTTTGCCAATTTAACGGTACAAAAAGAAAAGACCATTGTAATTCCTGATGAGTTGCTACAGGAATACCTCACGGCAGATGAAATGGCTACTTATAAAAATGGTAGTGTAAAAATTTTGAGTATCACTGTATATGCGGAAAAACCTGCCGCCTGCTGTACACCTGGTGCCGGCTGTTGCTAATTGTTTCAGTAAGTAAATGATATGAAAAAACTTTCCTTTCTCGACCGCTACCTGACGGTGTGGATTTTTGCCGCCATGGCTATTGGTGTAGCTCTCGGTTATTTTATTCCGGAAACGGAATCTTTTATCAATCAGTTTCAGTCGGGCTCTACCAATATTCCCATAGCTATTGGTTTAATACTGATGATGTATCCGCCACTGGCTAAAGTAAAGTATGCAGAACTGCCCAAAGTATTTCAGCACAAAAAAATACTGGGCTTATCGCTGGTGCAAAACTGGCTGGTAGGGCCGTTGCTGATGTTTATACTCGCCGTCATCTTTTTACAAGATGAACCGGAGTATATGACAGGTTTGATTCTTATTGGCATAGCCCGCTGTATTGCCATGGTAATTGTATGGAATGATTTGGCCAATGGCGACCGTTTGTATGCCGCAGGCTTGGTAGCATTCAACTCCATCTTTCAGGTTTTCTTTTACAGCTTCTATGCATGGATTTTTATTACCAAACTGCCGCCGCTGCTGGGCCTGAAAGGATATGAAGTGGACATCAGCATTGGCGAGGTGGCGCAGAGTGTATTCATCTATCTGGGCATCCCCTTTTTGGCGGGTATGCTGAGCCGCTGGCTGCTGAGCAAATGGAAAGGAACGGCCTGGTATGAACAACGATTTTTACCAGCAATAAGCCCCATGACATTGGTTGCATTGCTCTTTACCATTATGGTAATGTTTAGTCTGAAAGGACAGCTGATTGTAGAAATACCCGGCGATGTGGTGCGTATTGCGATACCACTGACGATATATTTCATGATCATGTTTTTCTCGGCATTTTACCTGAGCAAAAAAGCGGGCACCAATTATGCCAAAGCCACATCGCTGGCGTTTACTGCTGCGGGCAACAATTTTGAGTTAGGCATAGCGGTGGCCATAGCGGTGTTTGGCATCAATAGTGGCGCCGCATTTGCCGCAGTGGTAGGCCCGCTGATAGAAGTTCCTGTGCTGATATTGATGGTGCGGTTTGCACTGAAACAAGAACACAAATTTGTACAAGCTTCTCCTGCTTCAGGAAAAGTAAAATAGCATTACAACTGTTGAAAGGTGCCATCGCCACTGCTGCATCATAGTAGCACTTGGCTTGGCCCATAAAAAGAAAAAAATATGTCATCAAAAATCAAATTGCTTTTTGTGTGCGTTGAAAACGCCAACCGTAGCCAAATGAGTCAGGCATTTGCCCGTATATACGGGGGTGATACAGTGGAAGCTTACAGCGCCGGCAGCAAACCGAGCGGAGTGGTAAACCCCAAAGCCATTGCTGCTATGAAAGAACTGGGCTACGACCTGACCACGCATGATAGCAAAAGCCTGCAGGAAGTGGAAGCTTTTGCACCATTTGATGCGGTAGTAACCATGGGCTGTGGCGATGCTTGCCCATGGATGCCGGCCAAACAATTTATCGACTGGCAAATACCAGACCCTAAACACATGGAGCCGACACAGTTTAATGAAGTGCGGGATTACATTAGTGGCAAGGTGAAGGAGTTGATTGATTCAATTGTTTGATGATTTGGGTTGTTGGTTTGGCGTTGGCTTAATGTGAACCGGAGTAGGACTCATATCCGGACGAGGATTCCATGGTTACCATATTGTATCTGGAATGTATTTATGTTTTTGCGACTATAGTCGCTATACCAAAGCATCCCCGACAGGAGTCGGGGACGAGGTTGGCTTCATGTCAAGCGCAAGCCTTAGGTTGTCGATGATGATATTATCAGGCTGGAATATTGGCGAAAAAATGGAATCATTTCCCGGAGTTGCACCCTGAGCATTGGTGATATATTTTGGTGCCATCCAGTTGAAATTGTTTATCATAAGGGGATTCTGCGTATTAATGGCTGAATCGGGGCGTGTGAAAATGCCGTTTACTAAACATTGTGCTATACTAATATTTTGAATAAACAAGAAGAATGATATTAGAACGAAAAGTTTTTTCATACTACAGATTGTTTGGTTTGATTGATTTAGTGTTAAAATGTTTGGCAAAAGCATTCTGAGTGCTTCCCTAATGGCAAACACAATGCGGCTTTGTATTAAATTGTAGATTATAAAATTGTGGAGATTATTTGCGTCGAACGCCTTTGAAAATCTTTGATACAGGATTTACTTCGAATTCAATATCATTAATTCTTTGCCAATGCTGATATTTAATGACTATTGTATCGTTGACAATCAAATAACCTTTTGCGTCAATTTGACCACATTTTGGAGCAAATGCTTTTTTCTGTCTAAAACCATTGGTTCCATAAGCTATATTCGACAGACCAATGTTGAAGTCCCAGTAACCAGAAGAATTACTTTCATAGCCTGAGCAACCTTTAGGAAGATTCTTAAGGAAACCTAATCCATTTTTATTAAGCTGAAAAGTAATTGTAAAAGTATCAGTTGGATTATCGGAATTATAACCAAGATAATCTCCTACAATTGCTGTACTCGTTTCAGGCATAATGCTCAAGTACTTTGTTACAGTTTGAACTGATGGAGTTGCAGGAAAACAATCTCCGCCTTTTGCATTGTACCCCGTAAATTTTACAGGTATCCGGTTTTCAAGCACATTAAAGTAAAGGCTGACGCTATTTTTTTTGAAAACATTTTGACTGTTACCAATTTCCCATTTTACGGAGTCGTATTGCCCTACTGCCTTAAAGGTGATGAACCGATTAATAATAGCAGAATCAAAAACTTGAAAGGATGTATCACCCACCTCTTCCAGCATCTCAAAATCTGCTTTAAAAGGGGTAATATCAGCACAGGGGTCGGGTACTTCAGGTATAGGGTCTTTGCTACATTTGGAAGAAAGCAGCATGCCCATTACAACAATAGCCAAGGCAAAACGTGTGAGGTATTTCAGTGTCATGCGTGAATGTTTAGAAAGTGTAACCGTTAATGCTTATGCAATGTAGGCACAATTACCCTCCTTTTCTACTAAAGCCCGTATAATTGAAAATAATCAAAAATGGGGGGGGGAGTATTTTTAAAATGATTCAGCATTTTTGATACTAAGCCTATCAGTTTCACCCAATTCTTCAATAAAAGGTGTATACACAATAGTTGTTGAATGATTGCAATTGTACTGTATTTGTGTTTTGCGACGGTAGTAGCAGCACCAAAGCATCCCCCGACAGGAGTCGGTACGAGATAAAGAAATGGGGTTCAGCATCATGAATGCTGAACCCCAAACTATAAACTAAAAACAGGAAATTGCTATCTCGGCAT
>JADLHL010000147.1 GCA_020848815.1 Chitinophagaceae bacterium
CAATACCCCCACCAATCACCGAAATCACTCTCCCAATCCCATTTGATTTACCTCCATACAACACCAAAACCAACACCAATAATCCTGCAACAATAATGTGAAGGTGATTATAGAAGATGATTGTATTCCCAACAGCAATAATCACATTGGATTAATATTCCTTAAATAAATTGACTCATTTGGTATTAAAAAATGTGTGTTTTCAATATCCAGTGACTTTTACCTTTTCAACCTTTTTAGTTTCTGATACACTTTACTTAGGTGTGGATGAAACATTTCTGTCTGTAATGTGCATCCACTATTACCAATCGTCGGTACGGAAACTGGAAACGGGTAAACCTTCAGTATTGTACAATTCGCCTACTGCAAAATCTTTAAACGCATAGCGTACAGCTACCGGATTCGGGATTTCTGGTGAAGATACAATGACATTGCCTGCATTGATAACTGCTGTGGCCGGACGAAAAACCTTGTTGGGGCCTGCAATTTCGAACTGTATGAGTTTTTTGCCGTAGGCAGTGAGCCCGTTGGGTGAATGACTGAATTTCAGCGTAATACTGTTGCCATTGATGCTCATAGATTCATACGCAGGGCTTTCGGCTGCAAAACCTTTGAGGCCGTATGTATTAGCCAGTGCCAGGTAGGCCAACCGCTTGCTGCCAGTGGCTTTGTCTGCCGGGTGAATATTGAATTCTTCACCCAAATCCATTAAGACCGCCATGCCGCTATTGGGAATTGTTTTAAGTGCTTTGCGCTGTGCATCCCGCAGATAGGCAGAGTTGGCCGCAGTTGTATTTACAATACCGAAATTGAAATAATTGTAGGGTGCAATCTGGCAGTAGTAAAATGGAAAATCGCCTTGCTTGCTTTGTGCTCTTATTTGCTGCACAAATGCAGGAAACAGTTTTTCGTATTGCGCAGCACGTTCGTTGTTGCTTTCGCCCTGGTACCAGATAGCACCGCGAATGCTGAAGCCCAAAAACGGATGCAACATTCCATTGTATAGTACGGTCGCATTTCTGTTGTTGAGTTTGTTGGTATCGTTGGCAGCAGGCACAGCAATTTCAGGAAAAGCCTTTAAGCTGCCAGCATCCATAAATGCTTCTACTGGTGAGCCGCCATAGCTAATGTTGATGAGAGCCACAGGCACTTTCAGTTTTTCTTGCAGCATTTTACCAAAGAAATAGGCGGTAGCACTAAAACCGCCAACTGTTTCGGCGTTGCAAATTTTCCATGCAGATTGCTTGCTGGTATCTTGTGGCAACCGCTGTACAGCACGGGGTACGGTGTACAACCTGATTTGATCGTTGGCCGAATTAAAAATCGCATCGTTGCTGCCGAGTATGGGTTGGTCACGAAAACCTTTCATGGGCATTTCCATATTGCTTTGTCCGCTGCACAACCATACTTCGCCAATCAAAATGTTTTGCAGAGTGATGGCTTCACCATCGCTGATACTGATAGTGTATGGACCGCCAGCAACTGGTGTGGCTACCGCTGTTTTCCATTTGCCCTGTGCATCAGCTGTGGTTGTGTATTTGGCTTTGTTCCATGAAGTTTGGATGATGATGATGGCGCCGGGTTTTGCCCAACCCCAAATGGCCGCATTAGTTTGCTGTTGCAATACCATATTGTCGGCAAAAAAATAGGGGAGTTTTACTTTGGCTATGCCGTTGATACTGGCCAACAGCATCAGCAAAAGGCTGTACAAACGAAGTGTCATTTTCATAAGGCAATTTTTCTATGTTGATTGTTGCCCGAATTTACTGCGCAACTGCTGAATGCAGGCCGCATGGGTTACTCAATCGTATGCGTGGAAGTTTTGACAGCATTTTGTTGGGTAAGCGTAATTGCCTCCTGCTTTTTTCCTAATTTTTCGGCCAATTGTTGCGGTTGCCATGAAAGACAATAAAGAAGGTTCACATAAAAATATCTGGTACGGTGTTGGCCGGCAGCGTATTGAAATACCCCGGATTGTACTGAAGGGTAAAGTGCAAAACAATCCGGTGCATAGCCAATTACACATTTGTTCTATTGGTCATTATCCCAAAGCCAAGGGCCACTATACCTATCGTAAAAAAGGGCTTCCTGAAAACTTCTTGTTTTATTGTGTAGATGGCCACGGTTGGTACCAGTTGGGCAAGCAACGATTCGAAGTAGGCCCCAACGAATTTTTCATTTTGCCCCAACATGCGGAGCATGCTTACGGAAGCGATGAAGAACATCCATGGACCATTTACTGGGTTCATTTTGGTGGCGAAGCCTTGCCCGAAATGAACAGCATGCAATCATTGCAGCGGTGTTTTAAACCACAGCATGTACGCAACAGCGGCGAAATTTTACCGTTGTTTTCGAAAATGTACAAAACCCTGGAGTTGGGTTATAGTAGCGATAACCTGCTGTTCGCCAATCTTTGTTTGTCGCAGTTTTTGAGTTTGTTTTTGTACAACGATCGGCACTACGAAGCCACATCAAAGGAAAGTCTTGATTGTGTAGACAGTGCCATTTTGTTTATGCAAGAGCATATCAACGATAATCTATCGCTTATTGATTTAAGCAAACGATACAACTATTCTGTGTCTCGTTTTTCCAGCCTTTTCAGGCAAAAAACGGGTTATGCTCCCATCGATTATTTTTTGCAAATGAAAATGCAGAAAGCCTGCCAGCAGCTCGACTTTAGCAATCGTGCTATTAAAGATATTGCTTTCAGCATGGGGTTCGATGATCCGTATTATTTTTCGAAACGCTTTCGCAAAATCATTGGCATGTCGCCCAAAAAATATCGAACTGTTCGTACCAGTGTTACCAAAAGTGAATAGCCAACTCCGTTTCAGCAACACAGCCTTAGTTGTACACAGATTGAATAACTCTGTTTCATTTCCGTTGCAGAAATAGGTATCGTTGTAGTTGTTTAATACTGCATGATATGCGCATCACTTCAATTCTTTTTTTTGCATGGCTGAGTTGTGCAATTGCTCAAGCACAAGAGCATAACCTGAGTGCCAAATACGTAGCACCATCCGACCCATTGGTGGCAGCCAAACTGGCACAATGGAAACAGCTCAAGTTTGGCCTGCTGATGCATTGGGGCACTTACAGCCAATGGGGCATTGTAGAAAGCTGGAGCCTGTGCCCCGAAGATGAAAACTGGTGCATACGCCGCGGCCCTTTTGCCAACGATTGGTTCGCTTACAAAAAAGCATACGAAGGTTTGCAGCAACAATTCAATCCGGTACTCTTCAATCCGGATAAATGGGCGAATGCTGCCGCAACTGCCGGCATGAAGTACATGGTGTTTACCACCAAGCATCACGATGGGTTTTGCATGTTCGATAGTAAATACACCGACTATCGCATTACACATTCCTCTTCGCCATTCAGTACACATCCTAAAGCCAATGTGGCCAAAGAAGTGTTTGATGCGTTTCGAAAAAAAGGGTTCATGATTGGGGCGTATTTCAGCAAGCCCGATTGGCACACGCCCGATTATTGGTGGAGCTATTTTCCACCCAAAGACCGCAATGTGAGTTACAATCCGGCAAAATATCCGGAGCGGTGGAATGCTTACAAAACCTTTACACACAACCAAATGCTGGAACTGGCCACTAGCTATGGACCGTTAGATATTTTTTGGCTCGATGGTGGCTGGGTTCGTCCCAAGCACAGCATCGATACTGCGGTGGAGTGGCAGCGAACCATTCCCTACGATCAGGACATTGATATACCGGCTATTGCGGCCAAAGTGCGGCAGCATCAGCCAGGTATGTTGTTTGTAGACAGAACCGTACCGGGCGAATATGAAAACTACGCTACTCCCGAGCAGAGTGTACCCAATCAATATTTGCCTTTTCCATGGGAGAGTTGCATGACGCTCGGCAATTCATGGAGCCATGTACCCAACGATGAATACAAGCCGGCCAGAAAAGTGATTCATTTACTCACCACCATTGTGAGCAGAAATGGCAGCCTGCTGCTGAATGTAGGCCCACGGCCCGATGGCGAATGGGACAGCACTGCCTACCAGCGCCTGCAACAAATTGGGAGTTGGATGCAACAAAACGGTTCGGCTATTTATGCTACCGAAGCCGATCCGCAATTGCCATCCGCTGGTCCATGGGTGTTTACCAAAAAAACGAATGAAGTATTTGCCATTTATCAGGTGCCTGAAAATGAAACAGCAATGCCTGCCAGTGTGCTCATTCCATATACGCCCAAGCGTACCATAAATGCTGTGCAGTTGTTGGGAACTACTAAGAAACTCACGTTTACGGTAACAGAAAAAGGCATTGTGGTAAACATTCCAAAGTCTTTGGCTTTAGCGCCTCCAAATGCATGGGCTTGGGTTTTTCAAATAGTTGCGCCATAATATATTGATGATGAAAAAACTGATGTGGATTTTGCTGTTTACAAGCAGCTCAGTGGTGGTGATGGCGCAGCCTTACAAAAATGCGAAGTTGCCTGTGGAGCAGCGGGTAGCCGATTTGCTCAGCCGCATGACACCCGAAGAAAAGTTTTGGCAGCTCTTCATGATACCCGGTGAAGTAAAGCCCGGCGAAGAGCAGCAATACAAGCACGGTATATTTGGTTTTCAGGTGAGTGCCAGCGGCCAAACAGCGAATGCTGCGGGGCAAATGTTGCAATACAACGCTACTGAAAATGCCCGAGAGCTGGCATTGAAAATAAACCGCCAACAACAGTATTTTATCACCCAAAGCAGGTTGGGTATTCCCATCATTCCTTTTGATGAAGCCTTGCATGGTTTGGTGAGAGCCGGTGCAACTGCATTTCCGCAAAGCATTGGCTTAGCTGCTACCTGGGACACTGTATTAATGCGTTCTGTTGCCAGTGCCATTGGCAAAGAAGCCAAGGCGAGAGGCATCCGGCAAGTGTTGTCACCGGTCATCAATCTGGCCAACGATGTACGCTGGGGCAGGGTAGAAGAAACCTATGGCGAAGATCCTTGGCTGAGTGCACAAATGGGCGTTGCGTTCATGCAGCCCATTGAGCAAATGGGTGTGGTAACAACGCCAAAACATTTACTCGCCAATGTAGGCGATGGCGGCCGCGATAGTTATCCCATTTACTGGAGCGAATGGTTTTTGCGCCAAACACATTTGTTGCCTTTTCAGGAAGCATTTGCGCAGGCAGGCACCCGCAGTGTAATGACTTCGTACAACAGTGTAAATGGCCAACCCGCCACTGCCAACAATTGGATACTCAATCAGTGGTTGAAGAAAGAACAAGGGTTCAAAGGCTTTGTGATTTCGGATGCCTCGGCAGTGGGTGGCGCCAATGTGCTGCACATGACCGGGAAAGATTATCCGCAGAGCAGTGCTTTGTCGATACAAAATGGTTTGGATGTCATTTTTCAAACCGATTATGCGCATCACAAATTGTTTATGCCGCCCTTTCTCGATGGCAGTATTGATACAGCAATCATCAACGCTGCGGTAAGGCGGGTGTTGAGTATCAAGTTTGAGCTGGGTTTGTTTGAACATCCTTATGTAGATGAAAATGCCATTGCCAACAGCATTAATATTGCCCGGCATAAATACATAGCCCGTGAAGCGGCTGCCAAAAGTTTTGTGTTGCTGAAAAACGAGGGCATGTTGCCACTGCAAAAAGTACAACGACTCGCAGTGATTGGTGAAGATGCCATTGCTGCCAGATTGGGCGGATACAGCGGTCCGGGTAATGGTAAAGTGAGTATTCTCGATGGTTTGCAGGCCGCATTGAAAGGTCAATCGACCGTTCGGTTTGCGCCGGGTTATTCAAGAGCATTGAAAGAATGGAAAGTAGTCTCCGCTTCATTTTTATCGCATTTGAAAGATGGAAAAAGAGTAGCGGGTTTGCAGGCTTCGTATTACAACAATATGGAATTGAGTGGCAAGCCTGTGCTCGAAAGAACCGATGCTCAGATCGACTTTCATTGGACCTTGTATGCACCAGATACTGCACTACAACGGGATTTCTTTGCGGTTCGCTGGGCGGGTGAAATAACTCCGGATATAACAGACAGCATTGCCATTGGCCTTGATGGCAACGATGGGTATCGTTTGTATTTGAACGATGTGCTGCATGTAGATGCATGGGAAAAAAGCAGCTATCACAGCTTGCTGAAACCGTATGCATTTACCAAAGGGAAACCCGTCAGCATTCGTATTGAGTTTAAAGAACCGGTGGGTAATGCTCATATTCGGTTGGTGTGGAATAAGGATGTCTTGAATCATTGGCATCAATTGCAGCAGGAAGCCTTGTTGCTGGCGCAAAGCAGCGATGCAGTGGTAGTGGTAGCGGGTATTCATGAAGGAGAATTTCAAGACCGTGCTTACCTCAGCCTCGATTGCCATCAGGAAGAATTGATAGAAGCATTGGCGGCCACCGGCAAACCAGTGACCGTATTGTTGGTAGGTGGTAGTGCCATTACCATGCAACGTTGGTTGCATAAAGTGCAATCCGTGATGATGCTGTGGTACCCCGGCGAGGAAGGCGGCCATGCAGTGGCCGATGTATTGCTCGGCAAGCGCAGTCCTGCTGGCAGGTTGCCCATTACTTTTCCCGTGCATGAATCGCAATTGCCGCTGAGCTATTGGCACCTGCCCACGGGCCGTGGCGATGATTACCACAACCTCAGTGGAGAACCTTTGTTTCCGTTTGGGTTCGGCTTGAGTTACACGGCATTTGCCTACAGCAATCTGCGGCTTTCTTCAAACAGCATACAAGCGGGGGAATCGGTTGAGCTGAGTGTTGATATAACCAACACAGGCAACATGGATGGTGATGAAGTGGTGCAGCTCTACCTCCGCGATGAGCTGGCATCGCTGGCACGGCCTGTGATGGAGATGAAAGGGTTTCAACGCATTGCATTGCGCAAAGGAGAAAGCAAAACCGTTCGTTTTACCATTACGCCGGCAATGCTGAGCATGATAAACTTGTATGATAAAGCAGTGTTGGAGCCCGGCGACTTCCGCATCATGATTGGTGCATCCTCTAAAGACCTGCGATTGAAAACAACTGTAACGGTGTTGTAAATTTCTATGATTTGGTAAAACTGTATTAGAATTATCTACTTACATTTCTTGACAGTGAAATAAAAAAAGACCATGCAAATGATGCATGGTCTTTTCTATTGTTCTAACAATTTCGATTAATAATAATCTTTCATAACTACAAGGGCGTGAATAAAGCCTGGCAGCCAGAAGAGGAATGTCAGAATCAGGTTAACCCACCAATTGTTGCCACTCCAGTTATCCATAATACCCATGGCCAACCAGCCAAATCCGAAGAACGCCAATACAATATACAAGCCTTTAGGAATGCTGCTATTGTCAGCTTTTTTGAGCTGCTTTTTCAGCATAGCCTGTGCTGCTTTCAGTTGAAATTTTTCTTTCAGTGAAAGCTTTTGACCTGTTAGCTTTTGATACTCGGCAGGGGTGAGTTTGATAAATCCTTCGAGGTTGCCTGCGAATTGCTGGGCAATGGTTTCATTTACAAACAACTCGCTTTTGTAAGTAGGTGCCGTGCTTACATAAGGGGTAAATGCAGCTTGAGTGGTGCTTACAATCAGCAGCATGGCTGCCATCAACAGGGGTAGTGCTTTTCTCATGGGGTATGTATTTGTGTTAAGTGAAAAACAAATCTATATAATCAGAACAGGAATGTGCAAACCATTCATCAAAACTTTTTTCTACAGGGGGCTTCTGCCAAAATCATCTTGCAGGCGAATAATATCCTCTTCGTCACTGGGCTGCTCCGGATCGGTGTGCTGCCATATTTCTGCCACTACACCATAATTTTCTGGAGCACCAATGAGTCGATGACGAGTACCCTTGCTCAACACGATGATATTGCCATCCTCATAAAACTGGCCGGGCGTTTCTTCATCTGTTTCGCTGATGGCCACTTTAATGGGTCCGCTTACCACCCGCCATATTTCTGCACGGCGAAAATGGTATTGCCAGCTCAGCCTTTTATTTGGTGCCACTACCAAAAACTTCGGACTAAGTTTTTCGCCAATCATCAGTTCTTCCTTGGTATAGCCAGGGAAATACGTTTCTATAAACAGGTCTGCCTGCGTTTCGTCAATGACGAAAAAGCCACCCCATGGTCTGTCAAAATCTTTGTCTGCAATTCGAAAACCTGCAGTTGCCAGCTGCTTTTCTACGGCTGCAAAAACATCAGAGCGGTTGTTCATAGGTATTAAAATGAGTGACAAAGAAAAAGGAAATGCAATTACAAAGCACTGATTTTGGTTTCTTTTGATGGATGCTGTAGGTTTGGAATAAACCACATTATGTTGCATCCCGATCAAATCCATCCCAAAACCATTCGGCAAATATTGCTGTTGCTGATTGTAGTGGGCCTTGGGTATTTGTTGTATGCGCAAATGAGTTTTATGCTTGGCGCTTTTTTGGGTGCACTGGCTTTGTACATGCTCATGCGGATGCCATTATTTTTTCTGGTGTACCACAAAAAATGGCCGGTAACCCTGGTGGCGGTACTCATGATGTTTTTATCGTTAGTGGTGATAGTGTTGCCGTTGGCTTGGGTAGTAAATGTACTGATAGATGCTCTGAAGCCCTTGCTGCAAGACACCAGCAAGCTGGAGGCCGCTGTGCACAGCATCGATCAATATTTACACGATCAATACAACCTGGATATTCTTAGTACAGATGCCGTAAAAAAAATACCTGGTTATGTTGCTAATTGGGGTGGATCAATGATTGCTGCCACGCTGAATGCCATTACCAATTTATTCATCATGTATTTTCTGCTGTATTTCATGCTGGTAAAAAATGGGGAAATGGAACGCTGGCTGCGCAATAATTTGCCCATGAAACATACCAATACTTCGAGGCTGCTTACAGAAGTGCGGGAAGTAGTGGTAAGCAATACAGTGGGTATACCTGTATTGGGTGCAGTACAAGGTGTGGTGGCCATGATTGGCTACTACATGTTTGATATAGATAAGCCAGTGCTTTGGGGAGTGATTACTGGTATAGCGTCAGTGATTCCTTTTGTAGGTACCATGGCTGCATGGGTGCCGCTTACTATTCTCACTTTTGCCAATGGCGATACCACAAATGGCTATTGGCTTACCTTTTGGGGCCTCATTGTAATTGGCGGCAGCGATAATGTATTTCGATTTGTGTTGCAGAAATACATGGCCGATATTCACCCAATCATCACAGTGTTTGGTGTAATTATTGGGTTGAATATGTTTGGATTTCTCGGCCTTATTTTCGGCCCGCTGCTAATCAGTTTATTCATTATGCTGGTGCATATTTATTACGATGAGTTTGTAATTGCTCATGAAGAGGAAGAACAACAACACAGCCATCATAGCAGCACCTGAACATTATAGCACATATTCGCTGTGTTGCTCTGGAATTTCTACATGTTTGTAGCCTTTGCGTTTCAGCCTGTCGGCAAATTGTAATTGTACATCATATTCGCCATGTACCAAAAACAGGCGTTTAATTTGGTCGGTTTGCTGGCATGCTAACCATTGCAGCATGTCGTCGTAATCGCCATGGGCACTCATACTGCGCATTTCACCAATTTCGGCATGCACTTCGTGTGGCAGGCCAAAAATATTTACCTCTTTAGGTTTCAGTTTCAATCTTCCACCCAACGATCTGGGTTCACAATAGCCAACCAGCAAAATGGTGTTGCGGCTGTTTTGAATGTTGTTGCTAATGTGATGCTTCACACGGCCGGCTTCTGCCATGCCGCTGGCACTAATGATTACACAGGGTTCTTTGCGATAGTTCAGCTGTTTGCTTTCTTCTGCACTGCCTATAAAATGCAGGCCACTAAACTTAAACGGATCATGGTCTGTCTTCAATACTTCCTGCAATGTTTCATTATAGTTTTCAGGATGATTTTTCACTACCAGCGTAGCCTCACTACTAAGCGGACTGTCTACATAGTACTGAATAGGCGGAAGCCGTTTTTCCAATTCAAGCTGATTGAGGAAATACAAAATTTCCTGCGTACGTCCTACGCTGAATGCAGGTATAATGAGCTTGCCTTTTTTCTGCAAACATGTTTTTGTAATCCACTCCAGCAATACATCTATGGAAGAATATACATCGTTGTGCAAGCTGTTGCCATACGTACTTTCCATAATAATATAGTCGGCCTGCGGAAAGGTTTCGGGGCTGCGTAAAATGGCATCCCGGTATCGGCCTATATCGCCACTAAATGTGAGGTATTTTGTATCACCATCTTCTTTTATTCGGAGGTGTACACAAGCACTGCCAATAATATGGCCGGCATCTGTAAACATGCACTCCACATCTTGTATTACGGTAAACCATTCCTGATACGGATGCTCGATGAGCAATGCACTGGCTGCTTTAGCATCATCTTCTGTGTACAATGGTTCAAGCGGAGGACGACCCTCTTGTTTGCGTCGTTTGTTTAAATATTTTATATCGTTGGCTTGTATGCCGGCACTGTCTTCCATGAGTAACGTAGCCAAATCTTTGGTGGCCGATGTACAATGGATAGACTTTAGGTAGCCCTGCTGCACCAATTTCGGGAGCAATCCACTATGATCAATGTGTGCATGGCTGAGTACTACAGCATCTATATCTGTAGGTATAAATCCAAAGTTAGAATTCAGTCCAACGGTTTCTTTTCCCATGCCCTGAAACATGCCGCAGTCGAGCAATACTTTGCGGCCATCATTCAGGTGTACAATGTGTTTGGAGCCAGTAACGGTGCGGGTTGCACCATGAAAACTTATTTTCATAGAATCAAAAATTCAAGCAATGAAATGATGCTACAATGTAACTGTTCTTTACGAAGATTGCGCATAAAATGCTATCTGTACCGCAAGATTATGCTGCAGCAGAAACACGCTGCTGACACCTCTTGCATAAAAATATTTCTATTTAGATAAGCTCATGTGCATTGGGTACTATTCGTAAAAGCTGGTGGAAATTTTTCTTGTAATTCTTTTTATCGAGCTTGTAATAAAAGGCACCCTTTTTGGAACTGCCTTTGTCTTTGTCTGTTTGTTTGAGCAGTAACCCGGTAGATAACATTTTCCTGGAAAAATTGCCTTTATCGAATTGAGTTTCGTACATATCTTCAAACAGATTTTGCAGTACCGGTAAGGTGAACTTTTGCGGCAGCAATTCAAACAACACCGGATGGCTGGCCGCTTTATAGCGTAAACGCTGGCGGGCCATTTTCACCATTTGATTGTGGTCGAATATTAAGGAAGGGATTTCTTTCATCGAAAACCAGGCTGCCTGATAATCATCTGTCAACTGCTGTTGATATTGTTTGATATCAATGAGGGCAGAATAGGCAATGGAAATGGTACGTGCAAACGGGTCGCGGTCTGGCGCCGAAAAGCTGTGCAGCTGTTCGAGGTAAATGCCTTCCAGGCCGGTGAGTTGCTTCAGTACCCGGTTGGCAGCATCGTCGGTGCTTTCATCGGGTTGTACAAAGCCACCCATCAAACTCCACTTGCCTTTCATGGGTTCGAGGCCCCTTTTAATGAGCAGTAGTTGTAATTGCTGACCATCAAAGCCAAAAACAATACAGTCGATGGCCACATGATAAGTAGATACTTGGGGATAGGCAGGCATAAATCGTTGGTATTCTTCGTTGATAGAGCAGCTGTTGCTACAGCCATTCATGTGTGCTAAAATAAATAATAATTGTTGTTTTGACAATTAAAAGAGAACTGTTACTTTCGAAAGGCAATCAAGTGTAGCATTCTGTTTACTGTTGATTTTTTATTATAAAGGTAAAAGTATGCTGCTCATGATGACAACATCAACTATTGCACATCAATTGCCATCCAAATGAAAAAAAATGTATTTGTGCTTGTCGTTGCTTTTTTTATTGGCAACGCCGCTACAGCGCAGCATCAGGTTTTGTTGCAACCTGCCAAAGCTACCACTACCATTAGCCGCCACATTTATGGTCATTTTGCGGAGCACCTGGGCCGTTGTATTTACGATGGTATTTACGTTGGTGATACCAATAAAGTAATACCCAACACAGATGGTGTTCGCAATGATATCATCGCCGCTTTACAACAACTGAAAGTGCCCAACCTGCGCTGGCCCGGCGGTTGCTTTGCCGATACCTATCATTGGAAAGATGGTGTAGGGCCGAAAACCAATCGTCCGTCCATCGTCAACCGTTGGTGGGGTGGAGTTACAGAAGACAACAGCTTCGGTACGCACGATTTTCTCAACCTATGCGAACGTATTGGTGCTGAGCCATACCTGGCGGGCAATGTGGGCAGCGGTACGGTGCAAGAATTGTCTGATTGGGTGCAATATGTGAGTGCTCCGGCCAATGCATCGCCCATGAGTAAATGGCGGGCACAAAACGGAAGAGAAAAACCCTGGAGTGTAAAATATTGGGGCGTTGGTAATGAAGTGTGGGGTTGTGGTGGCAATATGACACCGGAATACTATGCAAACATTTACAAGCAGTACGCCACCTTCATGAGCAGCTGGAGTAATGATGAAAAAATTTTCCGTGTTGCATCGGGTGCCAATGGCGATAATTACCATTGGACAGAAGTGATGATGCGGGATATTCCGCACCACATGCTGGAAGGTGTAGGCGTACATCATTACGCCGTTATAAACTGGAACAAGAAAGGCTCAGCCACACAGTTTACAGAGGCAGATTACTTCAATACCATGAAATCGGCTTTGTATATGGAAGAGCTGGTGACCAAGCATGCTGCGGTAATGGATAAATATGATCCGAAGAAAAAAGTGGCGATGCTGGTAGATGAATGGGGCGGTTGGTATGATGTAGAACCCGGCACCAATCCTGGTTTTTTGTATCAGCAAAACACCATGCGTGATGCCATGATTGCAGGTGCTACGCTCAATATTTTCAATAACCATGCAGACCGGGTACGTATGGCCAATTTGGCACAAACAGTAAACGTGTTGCAGGCAGTGATTTTAACCAAGGGGGCCAAAATGATTTTGACACCTACCTATTATGTAATGCAGATGTACAATGTGCATCAGGATGCAACACTCATACCCGTACAGGCACAAACTGCAACCAACTATACATTGGGTGCTGCGCAATTGCCCGCTATTTCCATCAGTGCATCAAAAAATAAAACCGGTATAACGCATATTTCATTGGTGAACATTGATCCCACTAAAAGCAATACCGTAAAATTGAATGTTGACGGCGCAACGTACAAGAAAGTAAGCGGTCAAATATTGACAGCGGCTTCACTGCAAACCTATAATGATTTTGATGCGCCGAACCGCATTCAACCTGCTGCTTTCAATGGCGCCAGGTTGAATGGAAACAGTTTGGAAGTAACGATGCCGCCATTATC
Organism: Chitinophagaceae bacterium; assembly: GCA_020848815.1. Taxonomy (GTDB): domain Bacteria; phylum Bacteroidota; class Bacteroidia; order Chitinophagales; family Chitinophagaceae; genus Phnomibacter. The sequence goes on from JADLHL010000147.1 coordinate 13,349, forward strand.
TGTAGTGGTGCTGGCAGTAAATGAATAATCATGCACAACAGATTAGTTCAGATTGTAACCGGATTGCTTTGCTGTTTCAGTGTACCACTGATGGCACAACCCATTGTTGTGAATCCGGCCATTAAAACTGCCAGTATTTCGCCCAACATGTGGGGCGTGTTTTTTGAAGACATCAACATGGGTGCTGACGGCGGTATTTATGCAGAAATGATCAAGAACCGCTCCTTCGAATTTCAGAAGCCACTCATGGGTTGGAAGCTGGACAACAAGCCATTCAGGGAGGGAGCAATTACCGTACAGAACCGTCAACAAGCCAATACCAACAATCCGCGTTTTATTCGGGTGCAGGCTACAGACGTTGCCGGTAGTGTGCTAAGCATGACGAACGAGGGTTTCCGCGGCATGGCTGTAAAAAAAGATTTGCGGTATGATTTCAGTTGCCTCTATCAACATGCCGACAGCCAAACGGATGTACGCATGCAACTGGAGTTGATAGATACACTTGGCAAAACACTCGGCGGTGTTGTCATTCAGCCGGCTGTATCTGCGGGTAAGTGGTCGAAGTTTACCGCCAGCTTTACAGCCACTGCTACGAATGCCAAAGCAAAATTCAGAATAACGTATACAGGCAGGGGCAGTATTGATTTGGATATGATTTCGCTGTTTCCGGAAGACACCTGGAAAAAAAGACCGGGAGGCATGCGGGCCGATATGATACAGCTGCTGGCCGATATGAAGCCTGGTTTTATTCGTTTTCCCGGCGGTTGTATTGTAGAAGGATTTGATTTGAACAATCGTTATCAATGGAAAAAAACGATTGGCCCCATCGAAGAACGCCAGCTCATCATGAACCGCTGGAATGTTGAGTTTGCACATCGCCCGGCACCCGATTATTTTCAAACGTTTGGCCTGGGTTTCTTCGAATATTTTCAACTGGCTGAAGACATTGGCGCCAAGCCATTGCCCATTTTAAATTGTGGTATGGCTTGCCAGTTCAATTCTGCAGAACTGGTACCTATGGATCAACTCGATCCTTACATACAGGATGCATTGGATTTGGTTGAATTTGCGAATGGTGATACCAACACTGTTTGGGGTAAAAAGCGGGCCGCCATGGGGCATGCAGCGCCTTTCAATCTTACAATGATTGGCATAGGTAATGAAAACTGGGGACCACAATATGTAGAACGGTTGCAGGCATTTACCAAGGCCATTCGCAGCAAGTATCCCGGTATTCAAATCATTGCGAGTTCTGGTACCGACCCTGTGGGAGAACGCTTCGATTTTCTCAATCAATCATTGCGGGCCATGCAGGTTGATTTTGTAGATGAACATTACTACCGCAAGCCGGATTGGTTTTTGAGCAATGCATCCCGCTACGATGCTTATACCAGAAACGGTTCGAAAGTATTTGCCGGTGAGTATGCGGCACACAGCGACAGCAAACAGACCGCAGAAAAAAGAAACAATTGGCAGGCGGCATTGAGTGAAGCGGCTTTTCTGACTGGCTTAGAACGCAATGCTGATGTAGTGCAAATGGCTTCGTATGCACCGCTGTTTGCACACGTGGAAGGCTGGCAATGGAACCCCGATTTGATTTGGGTAAACAACCAGCAAGTGATTGGCAGTGCCAGTTATCAGGTGCAAAAATTATATGCACTCAACAAGGGCACACATGCCGTAGCCATCAGTCGCAATGGCGCAGTCATGGCTGGTAAAGACAGCTTGTATGCCAGCGCTGTAATTGACGCCAATACACAAGAGTTGCTGATAAAAATTGCAAATGTGTCGGCAACAACTCAAACGCTGCCCATAGATATTGCCGGTGTAAAAATGCAGGGAAAAATGGTGCAGCAAACCTTGTTGCAGCATCCCGATTTGATGGCGGCCAACAGTTTTGATCAGCCGGATAACATTGTGCCTGTGCAGACTGCCGTTTTGTGCAAGAGCAAAGCATTTACCTACGAAGCGAAGCCTTATTCTTTTGTATTGCTACGCATTGCGCTAAAAAAATAATTACACATCTCCCTACTGAAAACGAAACATGCTATGAAAAAAATCTCCTGGATGCTTGGCCTCGTGTTGATGTTGGCTGCTTGCCAATCTACTACTGAGCCTACTACAGAAACCACAACCAGCAAGGCTGTTAGCAGCATCAATTGGGGCAATGTAGATGGTAAAGATGTAAAACTCTATACCCTCACCAATAAAAATGGGGTAGAGGTAAAAATTACCAATTACGGCGGCATCGTTACATCGTGGATTACTGCCGATAAAAAGGGCAACAAAAGCAATGTGGTGCTCGGTTTTGATAGCCTTAGTGGTTATCTGGCAAAGCCTCCTTACTTCGGTGCCATCATTGGCCGCTATGGCAATCGGATTGGCAATGCCACGTTCAAAATTGATACAGCCACTTATCAACTGGCTGCCAACGATGGCAAGCAACACCTGCATGGTGGCAACAAGGGATATGATAAAGTAGTGTGGGATGCACAGCCTTCGGATAGTACAGCATCACTAACGCTTACGTATTTGAGTAAAGATGGTGAAGAAGGATATCCCGGCAACTTGTCTATCACCGTGGTGTACACCTTAACCGATGCTGACGAATTGCTGATGCAATACAGTGCAGAGACCGACAAAACAACGCCGGTTAATCTGACCAATCACAGTTACTTCAACCTTACCGGTGATGTAGCCAAGACCATACTTGGCCATCAGTTGCAGGTGCATGCAGATAAGTATACACCTGTTGATGCTGGCCTTATTCCCACTGGCGAATTGAAGGTAGTGAAAGATGGTCCGTTTGATTTTTTACAACCCCACCAAATTGGCGAACGCATTGCACAAGTGCCCGGTGGTTATGATCACAACTTTGTGCTGAACCGCACCAGTGCAGACTTGGAACTGGTTGCCACTTTGAGCGACAGCATCAGCGGCCGCAAATTGGAAGTGTATACCACTGAGCCCGGTTTGCAATTTTACAGTGGTAATTTTTTGGATGGTAGTATTAAAACCAGCAGTGGACAGCCGATTCAACAGCATGCGGCACTTTGCCTGGAAACACAGCATTTTCCTGATTCGCCCAACAAACCCGCTTTTCCTTCAACACTCTTGAAGCCGGGCGAAAAATACCACACAGTAACGAAGTATAAAATTACGCTGCAATAGTAGTGCCGATAAAATGACCAACATGAATACAGAAGTGTCGTATGTGATAGGAGTTGATTATGGTTCTGATTCTGTTCGAACCATCATCGTAAATGCAAAGACCGGTGAAGAACTGGCGGCCGATGTTTTTTATTATCCAAGATGGCAAAAGCAACTGTACTGCAACATGCAGGCAAACCAGTTTCGCCAGCATCCGTTGGATTATGTAGAAGGATTGGAAGCGACCATTAAAAATTGCATCGCAAAAGTTGACGCATCCGTAGCGGCCAACATCAAAGCATTGTCGGTTGATACCACGGGTTCTACACCGGTGGCTACCGATAAGCATGGTACACCCTTGGCTATGTTGCCGGGTTTTGAAGAAAATCCCAACGCCATGTTTGTGCTGTGGAAAGACCACACCGGTGTAGGTGAAGCCGCGGAAATAAATGCTCATGCTGAAAAATTTGAAACCAATTACCTGCAGTTTGTGGGCGGCATTTATTCCAGCGAATGGTTTTGGGCCAAGCTCTTACATGTGCTTCGTAACGATGAAGCAGTTCGCAACAACATTTACTCTTTTGTAGAGCATTGCGATTGGATTCCTTTCTTGCTTACCGGTGGCAATGATGTGCAGCAAATGAAACGCAGCGTTTGTGCCGCAGGCCACAAAATTTTATGGGCAAAAGAATGGGATGGTTTACCCCCCAATGAATTCTTTGCAACACTCGATCCGGTATTGGATGGTATCACTGCTAGGTTGTTCAAAGACACATACGCCTCCAACGAAGCAGCAGGCATCATCAGTAAAGAATGGGCACAACGCTTGGGTTTACCCGAAACAGTGGTGATTGGTGTAGGTGCCTACGACGCACACATGGGGGCCGTTGGCGGACAAATAGAACCGTATCACCTGAGCAAGGTAATGGGTACATCCACCTGCGATATGATGGTGGCGCCAGCCAATGAAGTCGCCGGTAAATTGGTGAAAGGTATTTGCGGACAAGTACCCGGTTCTGTTATACCCGGCATGATTGGTTTGGAGGCTGGCCAGTCTGCATTTGGCGATGCGTATGCATGGTTCAAAAGATTGATTAGCTGGCCGCTGCAAACATTGGTGGCCAATTCGAATTTGCTGGATGAAGCTACCAAACAGCAACTCATACTGGAAACGGAAAATGCCATTATACCTGCGCTGAGCAAAGCCGCTGAAAAAATAGAAATGACTGTACACAGTGAGTTGGCAGTAGACTGGTTCAACGGACGCAGAACACCCGATGCCAACCAGTTGCTCACTGCTTCTATAACGGGCCTGGATTTAGGTAGCGATGCAGTACACCTGTTTCGGGCTGTAGTGGAGTCTACCTGCTTTGGTGCCAAAGCCATTGTAGAACGTTTTCAGGAGCAAGGCATTCTCGTGAAAGGATTGATTGGTTTGGGTGGTGTGGCTCGTAAATCGCCGTTCGTTATGCAAATGATGGCCGACGTAATGAACATGCCCATCCGCATTCACCGTTCCGAACAAACCTGTGCATTGGGTGCAGCCATGTTTGCCGCTACAGCCGCTGGTATTTATAACAAAGTGGAAGATGCTATGCAGGCTATGGGGCAAGGTTTTGATACGGTGTACGAACCTGATGCAGCAAAAGTGGCACTGTATCAGCAACGCTACGAACAGTATAAAAAAGTAGGTGCGTTTATGGAGGCGCAGGTTATACATTAATTAATTCATCATCCTGCACTTGACACAACAGTGAGTGGGCTCGGTGCCTTGTTTGTGTTTTCGTGGTAAATGATTTTTTCAATGAGTAAGTATCAACACATACAACAAGAGGCTTACGAAGCCAACATGCAGTTGCCAAAGCTGGGCCTGGTGCTGTTTACTTTTGGTAATGTGAGTGCTGCCGATCGCAACCTCGGTGTGTTCGCCATTAAACCCAGTGGTGTAGCCTACGAAGATTTGACACCCGGCAAAATGGTGATCGTCGATTTTGAAGGTAAAACGGTGGAAGGCGATTTGCGTCCTTCTTCAGATACATTGACCCATGCGGTGTTGTACAAGCATTGGGAAAAAATTGGCGGCATTGTGCATACGCATTCTACCTATGCTACATCGTGGGCACAGTCGCAAAGGGACATTCCCATTTTTGGTACTACGCATGCCGATTACAACACTGTCGATATCCCTTGTGCACCACCCATGAGTGATGAAATGATACAAGGCAATTATGAACACGAAACCGGTTTTCAAATCATGAATTGCTTTGCAGCCAAAGGCCTTAGCTACGAAGAGGTAGAAATGGTATTGGTGGGCAATCATGCACCCTTTACCTGGGGTAAAAATGCTGCGAAAGCCGTTCATAATAGTGCCGTGCTGGAGCAGGTGGCACAAATGGCATTGCTCACCGAACAAATCAATCCGAAAGCGCCGCGGTTGAAAGATGCGCTGATTCGGAAACACTATGAACGCAAGCACGGACCAGATAGTTACTACGGTCAGTAATCAATAGCATTAGTAAAACGGAATGTATGCGTGGTAAACAGTTTCATCGTCGTTGGCAGCTCAACTTCTTATGTGTAGCCATGAGTGTGACGACTTTTGCGCAGCAGCGGGATTATCCTTACACTGCTGTTCCGTTTACACAAATACAGCTGAGTGATCAGTTTTGGTTGCCCCGCATCAAAGTCAATCATACCGTTACCATTCCGGCTTCTTTTGAACGTTGTGAAAGTACAGGCCGTGTTCGCAACTTCGAAATGGCAGCAGCACAATCGGGTAAGTTTTGCACTACGTTTCCGTTTGATGATACAGACATTTACAAAACCATTGAAGGCGCTTCTTTTTCGCTGAGTTTGTTTCCGGATAAACAACTGGAAGCCTACATTGATACGCTGATTGATAAAGTGAGCAAGGCGCAGGAAGCGGATGGTTATTTGTACACAGCCCGCACCATCAATCCGGCACAACCGCATGCCTGGGCTGGACCCAACCGTTGGGAAAAAGAAAGAGAGCTCAGTCATGAGTTATACAACAGCGGTCATTTGTATGAAGCTGCAGCAGCACATTTTGCAGCCACAGGCAAAAAAAATCTGCTCAACATTGCATTAAAAAATGCGGACCTCGTTTGTCAGGTTTTTGGTAAGGAAAAACTGCATGTTGCCCCCGGCCATCAGGTAGTGGAAATGGGATTGGTGAAACTCTATCGCATTACGGGCAACAAAGCGTATTTAGAAACAGCCCGTTTTTTTATTGAAGAAAGAGGCCACTACAAAGGCTACGATGCAAAGAGCAACGATCCTTGGCGCAATGGTGCGTACTGGCAAGATCATTTGCCTGTAACACAGCAGCGTGAAGCCATTGGCCATGCCGTACGAGCCGGTTATTTATACGCCGCCGTAGCCGATGTTGCTGCACTCACCGGCGATAGTTTGTTGCTACATGCAGTGGACAGCATCTGGCAAAATTTGGTGAGTAAGAAATTGTATGTGCAGGGTGGTGCAGGAGCTGTGTCGAGTGGCGAACGGTACGGCAACAATTATGAACTGCCCAATGGCACGGCTTACAACGAAACCTGTGCAGCCATTGCCAATGTATATTGGAACCAACGCATGTTTCAACTGCATGGCGATGCTAAGTACATGGATGTGCTGGAAAAAATTCTGTACAACGGATTAATCTCTGGCGTTGGTCTCGATGGGAAATCTTTTTTCTATACTAACGCCATGCAGGTGACCAACAACTTTAATCACTCAGCATTGGAAAGAGAACGTGCCGGTTGGTTTGAATGCAGTTGCTGTCCTACCAACATGACCCGTTTGCTGCCTTCAGTGCCGGGATATATGTATGCACAACGCGGCAGTGATGTGTATGTTAATTTGTTCATCAACAGTAAGGCTTCACTCAGCATCAATACAAAGCAGGTGAGCATTGAGCAAAAAAATAATTACCCGTGGGATGGCGATTTACAATTTGTGATTACGCCGGCTAAAGGGGAACTCAATTTTGCATTGAAAATGCGTATCCCCGGCTGGGCACAGCAAGTAGCCATTCCATCCGATTTGTATCGTTTTGTGCCAGCCAATACTGCGCCGGTGCAGCTTTTTGTGAATGGCACTGCGGTGCCACTGAGCTTGGAGAAAGGATATGCTGTATTGCAACGCAACTGGAAAAAAGGGGATGTAGTTACCTTGAAATTACCCATGGATGTGCAGCGGGTAGCCGCTAACAGTAAGCTTACTGAAAATGCGGGCAAGGTAGCCTTACAACGTGGGCCTTTGATGTACTGCGCCGAATGGGCAGATAACAATGGTCGTGCTGCCAATTTGATATTGCCGGCACAAGCATCGTTTACCTGTAGCTGGGCACCAGCCATGCTCAATGGTGTAATGCTGTTGAAAAGTACAGCGAATGCAGTACAGATAAACGGCAGCAATGTGCAGACCGTTACACAGCCTTTTGTTGCCATTCCTTATTACGCTTGGGCCAACAGGGGCAAAGGCGAAATGATGCTGTGGCTGCCCGAGCAAATTGCCGACGTACAAATTATTACGCAACAACCCTTGGCGAACAGCCAACCAAAATAAGTCGTTCACTTTTTATTCCTTCAATTATGACAGATTTAAAGCAATTAGAAGTATGGTTCGTCACCGGAAGCCAGCATTTGTATGGCGAGGAAACACTGCGTCAGGTAGCTGCACACTCTCAGGAGATTGCCGCTTCGCTCCATGCAGCAGATATACCCGTGAGTGTGGTATGTAAACCAACCGTAAAATCACCAGAAGAGATTTATGCCATTTGCGCTGAAGCGAATGCTTCGTCGAAGTGTATCGGTCTCATTGCATGGATGCATACTTTTTCACCGGCAAAAATGTGGATTCGTGGCCTGAAGATTTTGCACAAGCCACTTTTGCATTTGCATACCCAATTCAACCGCGATATTCCGTGGGGTGAAATTGATATGGACTTTATGAACCTGAACCAGAGTGCACACGGCGACCGTGAGTTTGGTTTTATCATGAGCCGGATGCGCCTCAATCGTAAAGTAGTAGTAGGGCATTGGCAAGACCCGGTGGTGATTGCCAAAATTAATGCATGGACCAGAGCTGCTGCGGGTTGGAACGATTGGCAGGGTGCTCGTTTTGTTCGCTTTGGCGACAACATGCGTTTTGTGGCCGTAACAGATGGCGACAAAGTGGAAGCAGAAATGCAGTTTGGTTTTAGTGTAAACACACACGGCATTGGCGACCTCGTAAAAGTAATTGATGCAGTAAGCGATGCCGATGTAGATACACTGGTGCAGGAATATTTTGATACCTACACGGTAATGGCCAGCCTTAAAAAAGAAGGGGCGCAATATGCATCGTTGCGTGATGCTGCCCGAATTGAATTGGGCCTCGAATACTTTTTGAAAGATGGCAATTACAAAGGCTACAGCGATACGTTTGAAGATTTGCATGGCATGAAACAATTGCCGGGTATTGCTTCGCAACGCATGATGGGCAAGGGTTACGGCTTTGCCGGCGAAGGCGATTGGAAAACCGCAGCTCTTGTACGGGCCATGAAAGTGATGGGCCAGGGCATGCCCGGTGGCAATAGTTTCATGGAAGATTATACCTATCATTTTGATCCCGCCAATCCGTTGGTGCTGGGCTCACATATGCTGGAAATTTGTGAGAGCATTGCTAGCCACAAACCCAATGTAGAAATTCATCCGCTGGGTATAGGTGGCAAAGAAGATCCTGTTCGCCTGGTGTTTAATAGTGCAGCAGGTCCGGCTATCAATGCATCGGTGATTGATATGGGCAATCGTTTCCGTTTGTTGGTAAATGAAGTGGAAGCCATTGACCCGATTGCTGATTTGCCCAAACTGCCTGTGGCACGGGTGTTGTGGAAGCCTTATCCCAACATGCACGATGGCTGTGCCGCATGGATTTTGGCAGGCGGTGCACACCACACCTGCTACAGCCAAAACCTTACCGCCGAGCACATGGAAGACTTTGCAGACATTGCCGGCATTGAGTATGTACGCATTGGTAAAAACACCGATCTATATCAGTTGAAAAACGAACTGCGCTGGAGCGAAGTGTATTACAAATGACCCCAATAAAAGAACCATCTGTGCAAGGTATTTTCCCTAACATTGGTGGTTCACTTTTTTCTCACTTTCCTTTACAACGATTATGAATAACAAATTAGTGATGACTGACTTCATAGTGTTCGGCATCTACTTCGTGTTGCTGGCTGCCTATGGATACATGATTTATCGCAAAAAGAAAAAACAAGAAACTTCTGCTACGCATGATTTCTTTCTGGCGGAAGGTTCGCTTACGTGGTGGGCCATTGGTGCGTCACTCATTGCCTCCAATATTTCTGCGGAGCAGTTTATTGGTATGAGTGGTGATGGTTTTTTTGTAGGTACCGCTGTAGCTGCCTACGAATGGATAGCCGCCATTGCCCTCATCATCATTGCAGTATGGTTTATGCCGGTATATCTCAAAAACAAGATTTACACCATGCCGCAGTTTTTGAAAACCCGGTACAATGAATCTGTGGCACTTATCATGGCGGTGTTTTGGTTGTTCTTGTATGTATTTGTCAATCTTACATCCATCTTGTATCTCGGTGCTGTGGCCATCAATGGATTGGCTGGTGGCGAGTACCTGCATTTAATTATGATTGTACTGGCAGTAATGGGCCTCATCATTACGCTTGGTGGTATGAAGGTGATTGGCTTTACAGATGTGTTGCAAGTAGGCGTACTTATTTTGGGAGGATTGGCTACCACTTATCTGGCACTCACCAAAGTGAGTGAATCATTTGGTTTGGGACACGATGCTATTGCCGGTTTGAAAATGTTGTTCAAAGATTCACCTGATCACTTTAAAATGATTTTGTCGAAGCCCGATTCAGGTACAGTGTCTGCTGCACTTGCCGGCGATGCTGCTTCACAAAACTATATCAACAAATACCTGCTGCTGCCCGGCATCACCATGTACTTTGCCGGCCAGTGGATTGTAAACCTCAATTACTGGGGTTGTAACCAGTACATCACCCAACGTGCTTTGGGGGCGGATTTAAAAACTGCCCGTACGGGTATTTTGTTTGCCGCCTTCCTAAAACTAATGATGCCCATCATCGTGATGTTGCCGGGTATCGCAGCCTATGTGTTGCATCGTAATGGCGGCCTCGAAGGTTTTAATGGTGTAAAAGACACAGCCTATTCTTCTGTGCTTGCCTTTTTGCCCGAAGGTCTGAAAGGCTTGTCTGTAGCGGCTTTAACCGCTGCCATCGTTGCCTCATTGGCGGGTAAGCTCAACAGTATTTCTACCATCTTTACGTTGGATGTGTACAAGAAATACCTGAACAAAGAAGCCGACGAAAACAAACAGGTTTGGGTAGGCAGATTAACGGTGCTAGTAGCTATGATATTGGCCATCGCCTTTACCTGGAAAGACCTGTTGGGCATTGGTGGCGAAGGTGGTTTTACTTTTATTCAGAAATATACCGGCTTCATTAGCCCGGGTGTATTTGCCATGTTTATTTTGGGTATGTTCTGGAAGCGTACTACTGGTACTGCAGCCGTGGCCGGTTTGCTTACGGGTTTCTTGCTGGCAATATTCTTCAACAGCTATGCCATCAATATTTTTGGTACTGAAACCTTGCTGTACACCGCTTTCCCGAATGGTAAAGGGGCTTATGAAATTCCGTTCCAAATCAACATGGGCTGGTCGTTCTTCTTTACCATGCTGGTGATGATTGTACTCAGCCTGATAGGAAAAGGTGGCGAACAAAAAGCCTTTGTACTGGATAAAGCCATGTTCAAAGTGCAGCCCATTCACACAGTAATGATTGTGGCCATTTTACTCATCATTACTGCCTTGTATGCTTATCTCTGGTAAATACTTAGATTGAAATACATTCAACAACGCCTGCTGTCTTCGGATGGCAGGCGTTGTGGTTTTGTAGAGCGGTTGCATCTTGTTTTCTTTGCGCCACTATGAACGCCGGCAATACCAAAGCTTACCTGTTCGATTTGAACGGCACCATGATTGATGACATGCATTATCATATACAAGCATGGCATGAAATACTTTGTTCGCATGGCGCAGCGCTGAGCCTGGCAGAAGTAAAACTGCAGTGCTATGGCAAGAATGATGAATTGCTGGAACGTATTTTCCCCGGTCGTTTTTCTGCTGCAGAAAAAACAGCCATGAGCTATGCCAAAGAAGAAGCGTATCAGGCAGCATTTAAGCCGCAACTGAAACTGCTCGATGGTTTGGGCGATTATCTGGAAGCCGGCAAAATGCAGGGAATCCGCATGGCCATTGGTTCTGCCGCTATCATGTTCAATATCGATTTTGTGTTGGACAATTTGCACATCCGGCACTACTTCGATGCATTGGTAAGTGCCGATGATGTGCAGCAAAGCAAGCCCGATCCGGAAACCTACCTCAAATGTGCAGCGGCATTGCAAGTGGCGCCACAGCATTGTGTGGTGTACGAAGATTCGCCCAAAGGAGTGGAGAGTGCTGAAAGGGCCGGTATGTCATCTGTGGTGTTGCTTACCCTGCATGAAGTGCATGAGTTTGCACAATTTGAAAAAGTATTGTGCCATGTGCCTGATTATAATGGCTTGGCGTTGCAGTAAAAGCGTTAATCAAATTTGCAACCCGTACGAACGCAATCTCTGGCGCCACCCATAATGCGGTAGAGCAATGTAAATTCGAAGCCTCCCCGCAGTTGTGAAGCCACGGTGAGCTTCGAAATATTGGCATCATAACTGGCCCCAACACTCCACTGATTGAAGTTGAGTTTTACGGTTGGGCAAATGGCATCGGCCCACCGATAAATGGCACCCATGGTGAGGCTTACCCCTTGGTCGCTTTCGCCGGTTTCGTTGTACAGCCATTTTTTATACAGGGCACTGATGAGAACTTCGTTGTGAGGCTGCTGCCAAATTACATCGGCATGAAAAATAATGCGGTCATCCATATCATTGATGGCTGTAGCCAAGCCGCCACTCAGGGTGAGTTTCATGGGCAGTTTGCTATCAATACTGTTGGCAGCACCAAAGCCAACGGATGGTTTGTTGATGTGGTGCAAAGCCACACCTGTGTACCATTGCATAGATGCGTACTGGTTACCACCATTGAGCGAAAGCCCGGCACTCAAATCGAAATAATTTCTGCCGGAGTTGATGATGGGTTGCCGAGTCGGTTGTGTAGGGTCGAACACACCATTGACAAATTGATCGTCCCATTTCAAACCACGAGGATCGAAGCTGCTACTCACGGGCCCGGCCAAAAAACCGCCGGCAATGTAGAGCTGGTTGCTGAGTTTGCGGCGGTAGCTGATAGCTGCCTGTAGCTGCGTCCGTTGCAGTTTGCTGTCGCCGGCTTCATCCCGCATTACCTGTACGCCGAGGTTGATGTTTTCCAAATCATCTTCACACAATCCATTGAGTTTGTATTCTACCGCAGCACCCATGGTTTTGTACGGCACCGTTACACTTTGCCACTGGTTGCGAAAAACAGCCGAGGCCCGCAGCTGCCCGTTGTAAATGCCCGCCAGCGAAGGATTGCGCAAAAACGGCGATTCGTACAATTGGGTAAAATGAATGTCTTGCCCCAGCAGTGGCGCCGATGCCAACAGCAGTGGCAGCATCAGTAGTGGTATGAAAAGTGTACGCATGTGTGGCTGCTGTTATTGCATGTAAAATAAGGTAACGTTTCCGGTTTGGGTAAAAGTGCCGCCTGCTGTGCAAATGGTTTCCACCCGATACACATACACATCCTGCGCTGCTTTTTTACCCGTGTTTTTCATAATGCCATTCCAGCCTGCGGTGGGATCGTTGGCAGCAAAGTTTTGTGCTTCAAATACCACCTGTCCCCAGCGGTTGAAGATGATAAATGATTTCACCATGCTCAGGCCTTTACCCCGCACCATGAGCACATCATTCACCCCATCGCCATCGGGGCTGAACGCATTGGGCACATACACTTGTTCGTTTTGTTTGCACTGCACCTGATAGCTGATGGTATCGGTTGCCAAACAACCATAGATGTTTTCGATGTTCAGACGATACAAAATATTGTTGTTGATGGTGGCCACAGGATTGGGGCAGTTGTTACAACTCAGGTCTTTATTAGGCGTCCAGGTATAACGCTTTATTGGCCCGTTGGTAATGATGGGATTGAGGGTAACCGCAGTACCTGCAACAACAAGACTACCTGTGCCCACTTCCAGTGTGGGCAGGTAGCCCACCGCTATTGTTACAAAAGCGGTATCGGTAAAGCAATTGTCGTCATCATAACCAATCACGGTGTATGCAGTTGTGCTGGCTGGCCGTGCAATGGGGTTGGGAATATTGCTCGCATTCAAACCCACAGCAGGCGACCAAACATAACGCTTGGCACCAGTGGCAAACAGTTGGGCCGATTCATTTTGAGGGAAGCAAATGGTATCGTTGGGCGATACACTTATTTGGAAGGGTTGCACCACCGTTACCAGCACGGTGTCTGTATTGCTGCAACCAAAAGCATTGTTGCCCGTCACCACATAGGCAGTGGTTTGTGTGGGCGAAGCAACGGTGCTGCTGCAATCATTACAACTCAGCGATTGCTGCGGACTCCAGGTATAACTGTTGGCACCCCGAACTTGCAGCGTTGTACTTTGGCCCAAACAAATTTTCGCATCGTTGCTGGCTACCACTACGGGTGTGGGGTTGATGCGGATGGTTTTGTACACCGTATCGGCGCAGCCAAAATCGGTACGGCCAATCAGGCGAATGGTAGCTATACCTGCAGTAAAATAGCGGGTGCTGGCAGTGCTGCCGGTAGCTTGTTGGTTATTGCCAAAGTTCCAGTTGTATTGAATGTTGCCTGCAGTATTGCTCACAGCCTGCAGCGTAAATCCCTGTCCGATACAAGCGGCACTATCGCCTTGTATGGCAATGGAAGGCACCTGTTGTACAGGCACATCAATCACTTGCACGGCTGAGTCTTCGCAACCACTGATGCCCGTAATGCGCATTACTACCCGATAGGTGCCCGGCTGCAGGAATGTTTTGTTGACGGTTGGGGTAGAGGCTGTACTGCCATCGCCAAAGCGCCAGCTGATTTGTGCACGGCCGAGGAATACGCTGCTGGTATCAGTAAAGCTCATTGTTGTGCTGCCGCAGGTTTGATTGATGCTGTAGCGGAAGCCGGCAATGATGCGGTCTATAAATACAGTATCGGTGCCGGGCAGTAATATGGTACAATTGCCGGCAAACACTTTTACCGAAGGCAAATACCTGCCTGGTGCAGTATAGCGATAGGTAACGCTGCTGGCATTGCTGATGATGCTATCGCCGTTGCCAGGATAGAAGATATACCTGTTGCCATTGCTGTTGAGTACTTCCAGTTGTATGCTTTGGTTTTGACAATAATAACCACTGCGGTATTGGAAGCTGCCTGTAGGTGCCTGCACTTGTATGTTGGCTACCGCACTATCGGTACAGCCAAAGCCCTGCGGGAAAATTTTGGTGCCACGCAAGACAATGCGGTAGTTGCCTGCCTGCGTGTACACATGCTTGCCCGGATTGCGCAGGCTACTGCCGCTGCCATCGCCAAAGCTCCATGCCCATGCCAATGATTCGGTGCTGGTATTGGTAATGGTAACAGAATCACCAATGCAGATTTGTGCAGGCATTGCGGTGAAGGAAACGGTGGGTCCTTGCACTACCGTGATGGTTTCTGTGGTGCTGGTATCACTACAACCATTGCTGGCATCAAGCGTAACTATGTAGGTGCCGGGTTGGGTGTACACATGCACCAGCGTATCAAAGCCTTTGGTGCTGGTGAGGATGGGAGAGCCATCACCAAAATTCCATACAAAGCGGTTGGCACCAGTGGTATTGTTGATGAACCGAACGGTGTGTTGCACACAGCCAAAGAGTTCATTGCCATTCACGGCCATGTCGAGCCGGATGCGGTTGGGATTGACCACAATGGCAAAAGTGGCCGTGTCTGTACCGCAATCGTTGCTGGCAAAGAGTCGAACAAAGAAAGTATCGAGCACACCTGTGGTAAACGTATGCGAAAGGCTTGGAGCATTGCTGGAAATGCGTGGTGAGCCATCGCCAAAATCCCAGATGAAACTGGCGTTGCTGCCGGCGCTGTTGTTGTTGAACGTAACGGTCATGGGGCTGCAGCCAATGCTTTTGTCGGGTGTAAACAATGCTCTTGGTCTTGCACGAACCCTGATTTTTTGTGTGGCCACGATGGTATCACAACCGGCAGTGGCTTTGAGTGTAACGGTGTACACGGTATCGCCACGGTTGGGGTTGATGGCAAAGCGAATGGTGCCCGGCTGCGCTGCGGTGCTGGTTTGTCCGTTGCCAAAATCCCAACGGTAAGTAAAGGCGCTACTGTTGGCCGTTGTGTTGTTGATGGTAATATCCAAGGGACCGCAACCCACAGTATCACTCAGGGTAAACGACGGCGCAGGGCCGGCAAAGGTTGATATGTCAACGGTTGCGGAATCTGACAAGCAACCAAACAAACTTAGCGCTACTACTTTGATAGTGACGGTTTGTCCGCTGCCGCTGATGGTATAGCCGGGGAAGCTTTGGCTGCTTCCAATCAATACATTGTTGACATACCAACGATAGCCGCCATTGCGGGTAGCAAAGTGCTGCACCGAAATGTTGTTGGGCGTTAAGATGAATGGAGCACAACCCAATGTTTGGTTGGCATTCAGCACGGCCACTGCATTGGGGTTGACTGTAACGGTTATTGTATTGCTGTTGCTGCTTTGCGGGCCTGCACACAGCGATGTGGTAACTACCCGATGGTAGCGGGTGGTTTGCGTTAATACGCCCGGTTGGTAATTAATGCTGTTGGCGCCGGGGATGGTTTGCCAGCTGTTGCCGCCATCGGTACTCATTTCCCAGGCATATAGCATGGTGCCGCCACCACCTGCAGGTGTGCTACCCGTAAGCTGCGCCGGAGTAGTGTTGATGCAAATGCTTTGATTGGCCGCAATGGTATTGTTGCTCACCGCAGCCTGAATCACGACGGTGGTGGTAGCGGGTGCCGATACACAACCATTTTGTGTAATGGTTACGGTGTAGATACCAGTGTTGTTGGTAGTTACATTGCTCAGCACCGGATTTTGCTGATTACTGCTGAAACCATTGGGACCCGTCCAGCTGTAGGTAATGCCCGTAGCTGTGCTCGTGGCAGATAGTTGCAGGTTGCTGCCGGTACATACGGGGCCGTTGTTGGCCGCTACAGGCGTAGATGGCGGATTTGGAGCTACCAGTGTTACATCATTTGCATTGTTCGACACACATCCATTGAGTGTTACCCGAATGTTGGTATAGTTACCGGGCGCCAATCCACTGATGATTACATGGCCGCTGGCGTTGGCGGTGAGGTTGCGGGTTTGCGGATTGCCGTTGAAAGTATAGTTTACCTGATAAGTAGTGGCAGCGGTCAGCCCTTGCAGGGTAATGCTGCCATCGGCAATTGTACAACTGGTAGGTTGTGCAAAAACGGTGTTGTTGATGACAGGTGTTGGCCGCACCAATACGTTGACCGTTACGGGAGTGGCCGGGCATCCGTTTAAAGAACTCGTAAGTGTATACGTACCGCTGGCTGCCAGCGAAGCATTGGCAATGCTGGCGTTGAGGCCGGTAGCATTAAATCCATTGGGGCCGCTCCAAACTACAATACCACCTGCAGGTATCACTGTGCCATTGAGTTGGATGCTGCCGTTTTCACACACCGGGCTATTGGCAGCAGCTGTGAGTACAGGTGTTGGATTGACCACGACTGTTGTATTGGCAGCTGCAGAAACGCAACCATTGAGAATGGCCGTTACACTATAAGTACCGGCACGGTTGAGTTGTGCATTGTTGATGACCGGGTTTTGCTGATTGCTGCTAAAGCCTGCCGGGCCGCTCCAAGAATAAGTTACCCCTGGTGTAGATGAATTAGCAGTGAGGTTGAGGTTGTTGCCTGAGCAAACCGGGCCATTGTTGGCTGCTACGGGTACTGCTGGTGGATTGGGATCGCTGAGGGATATGGGGCCTTGCGGCAAGGAAGGGCAGAAGCCGCCGGTGGCGACCCGAATTTGGTCGTACACGGCTGCATTGAGCAGGTTGAGTACGATGCGGCCTGATGCATCGGAGGATGTATTGGTGCTAACGGGAGCACCGTTGCGGGTGTAGGAAACCGTATAGCTGGTGAGTGGCGTCAATCCATTAATCGTTATGCTGCCTGTGGATGAGCCACAAGTGGTAGGGTTGCTGCTGGTAATGGTAATGACCGGCACCATGCGTACGGTGACGATGATGGAAGATCTCAGGCCTTCGCAGCCGTTGGCGCTGTTGGTTTGGCTTACCCACCAGGTGAAAGTACCCGGTGCTGATGTGGTGGGTGTTGGGGCTGTGCCCAATGCGGTACCACCTGTTGCCACTGTGTACCAATTAAGGCTGTGGCCATTGAGAGCAGTTGCCGTTAATGGCGAGGCGGCATCACCCACACAATAATTGAGGTTGCTGACAACGGGAGCTAACGGACGTGGATTGACGGTGATGGTAAAAGATTGTGTTGGGCCGTTGCAAGTATTAACCGGCCTAACGGTTACGGTGGCAGTTACCGGCGCAGCGCCATTGTTGATGGCTGTAAAACTGCCGATGTTTCCATTGCCATTGGAGACTAATCCAATAGAAGGCTGGCTGTTTGACCAGCTGAAACTGGTGCCGGCCAAAGTGCTGCTGAAATTAAAAGGCCCTACTGTTTGTCCGGCACAAACCACGACATTGGCAGGAACTGTGACATCCGGTGCGGGATTCACGGTCAACGGATTGCTGACAGTTGTAGTGCCGCAATCATTGGTTACAGCAAGGCTTACGGTATAATTTCCGGGTGTATTGTAGATGACATTGCCCGGTGAGGCAAGTGTAGAACTTGTGGGATTGCCGCCGGGAAAACTCCAGGCATAGGTGGCAGGATTGGTTGACGTACAGAGGTTGGTAATGGCGGTAGGCGTAATGCTTTGATTTTGGCAAATGGGATTACTGAAAGCCAGCGTGGCAGCAGGTTTCGCTTTTACCAGTACATCCATGAAAACAGGTGCTGAAGTACAAGAGCCATTGCCAAAATTGGTGGTGAGGGTAATACGGTAGCGGCCAGGATTGTTGAATTGAAAACGGGGTGCTGCACTCGTCAGCGTGGTGCCATTGAGCAAGGTATAATTGCTGCCCGCAGGTACACAACCCGCTACCGGTGTGTAGCTCACTGCCCAGTTGTAGCCAATCACACCGCAGAGCGGTTGATTGCCCACGCTGCTGGCATTGACTACCATGGGGGCACAGCCTTCGGTTTGGTCGAGGCTCATGGCTGCAACGGGTGTTGGATTTACGCAGATGGTTTTTACGGTATCACCAACACCACAAACAGGATTGCCCAGTTTTAGGCGAATAGTGTAAAACCCGGGTGTTGTAAAACGAACATTAATGTTCTCCGTGCCACTCGTCCACAATGCTACGTTGCTTTGCCCGTTGTCATTGCCCAGCGATCCATTTACCACTGTATATCCTGTGGCCGGAGAAATAGTCCACACAATATTTCCATTTTGACAACCGCCACTGGTAGCATATTTTCCTGAACCAAAAGTGGCCCTGATATTGGTTGTGTTGTTGATGCAAACGGTATCACTTGGTGCCACTGTAATATCGGGGCGAGGCCTGTCACTTACACGAATGGGCACTACAGTTGCAATACTTTGATCGCAGGGATTAGATGCTGTAATAGTGGCCGTGAAAATATTTGGCGTAGCAGCAAATGGATTGCCACAACTGGTAACGCTAAACAGATGTGTGATGCTTGCCGGTGCCGGATGTGTGTAATTAATGGGCGGAGTGCCATCATCAAAAGTGACGGTGTAAACAGTGCCCGGCGGATTTTGGCTGGTGTTGGAAATGGGAAAGGTGAGTGAGCTGCCGGTACAAATGGTGGTATTGCCGGGGTTGCCCAAACCAACAGCAGGGTTGGTGCCCACAAATACGCCGTAGTCGGTGGTGTCAATACAACCGTTTCCTCCTGTTACAATGTAACGCATGGTGTACACGCCTACGCCATAGGTATGGTTGATAGCAGTAGCAAAAGTGGCCGCGTTGTAATCAGCACTGCCATCGCCCCAAATGATGCGGTAGTTGGTATTGGTACCTGCTGTAGAAGACTGGTTGATGAATGTAAAATCTGCAGTTGCTGCAGATACGCATTCCCGAAAAAAAGGCCGGCCCTGATAAGTGCCGGTATTATTACCCAGTAGTTGTCTGCCTGGCGATTGCAACACATTCACTGTTTTGGTCACCGAATCTTTACAGCCATTGCTATTGGTGACCACCAGTTTTACGGGAAAATTTTGAGTGCTATTACCCACATTGCCCACAAAGCGGTGACTGGGATTGGTGGCGGTGCTGCTGTTGTTGCCACCCGAATTGGGGTCGCCAAAACTCCACGCATAGGTATTGCCGCTACCCGGCGTGGTATTGGTAAAAAAGACGGGCACACTGGCACAACTGCCAGCAGGTGAAAAAGTAAAGTCGGGTGTTGTTTTGGGTAATTGGGTGATTTGAATGGTATCGTAAGGAATTGGATTTCCGCCAATGATAAGCGAGACTCTGTACCACTGTGGCGTGCTTACCGTGGCCGTGGCTATCGAGCTAACTGTTGTCCAAGGCCCGGCAAGTGTTGCGGCGCTTTGCCATAAGTAGCCCGGGTTGGCAGGGCCATTGGGCAGGTTGAGGCTGAGCTGGGTGCTGGTGCCGGGGCACAGGGCAAAGCCAAAGCTACTGCGGATGGTATCGGCCGGGCCGGGGGGCTGTGCAGTGGCGGTGCTTACATAGCACACCAAAATACATATCAGCACAGATGTCCGCAGTGGGGGTAGTATTGAAGAGAATACAAAGGTTAGCAGCATGCCGAAACAGCGTTTGTTGAGGTTGTAAGGAAGCTTGAAACAAAAACTGCGCCTAAATGACTGCAAGTGTTTTTATGGTCACCGTAGCTGGTATTTCAGGGCTATTTGC
>JADLHL010000148.1 GCA_020848815.1 Chitinophagaceae bacterium
AATAGGCTTGCAACGCAATAAGGTATCAAGACTTTTCTTAACCTTGCTACAATGGAACGAACTAAAAATGTACTAATATGAAGCCATTCCTTTTCTCCATACTCCTCTGCTGCTCCTTGATGAGCAACGCACAAGTGCTGCCCCTCAGAGAGCAGGCTCGTGTTATCGATGAAATTACTGCCGACAGAATCAACAACCTGTTGCCGCAACTGATGCAGCGAACGGGTATTGATATGTGGGTCATCATTAGCCGGGAGTACAACGAAGATCCCATATTGAAAACGATGCTGCCTGCTACCTGGCTGAGTGCACGGCGTACTACCATGCTGGTGTTTTACCTTAACCCTGCCAGCAAACAATTGGAGAAGATGGCCATTGCCCGCTACAATGTGGGCGAAAACATTAAAGCCAACTGGGACATGCAGCGCTTCCCCGATCAGTGGGATGCATTGATGAACATCATCACCACCCGTAATCCGAAAAAGATTGGCTTAAATACCTCGAAAGACTATGGCCATGCCGATGGTATTGATCATACGCACTATGACCAATTTATGCAAAAGCTGCCCGCAGCATTCAAGAGCAAAGTAGTGAGTGCCGAACCGCTGGGCGTGGCATGGTTAGAAACCCGTACCGAACGGGAAATGCAGTACTACACGCAGCTCGTCAACATGACGCACAAAATCATTGAAGAAGGTTTTTCTGAAAAAGTAATTACACCCGGCGTTACTACTACCGACGATGTGGTGTGGTGGTTTCGCCAAAAAATCCGCGACCTTGGTTTGGATACCTGGTTTCATACCAGTGTAGCCGTACAACGCAGTGATAGCAACAGTTTCGAACACCTGCGGGCTTTCAGCGACCGGCCAAAAGAAGACCTCATTCGCCCCGGCGATTTGCTGCATGTAGACATTGGCATTACTTACCTGCGCCTCAATACCGACATCCAACAACATGCGTATGTATTGCAACCCGGCGAAAAAAATGCACCTGCCGATTTGCAAAAGGCCTTTGCCCAAAGCAACCGCCTGCAGGATATTCTCACCAGTCAGTTTGTGCTGGGCAGAACGGGCAATCAAATCTTAAAAGGCGCTTTAGATCAGGCAAAAGCCGAAGGCATTGTGGCCAGTATATACACGCATCCGTTGGGCTTGCATGGTCATGCTGCGGGCCCTACCATTGGCATGTGGGATATGCAAAATGGAGTGCCCGGTAGCGGTGATTATCCATTGTATTACAATACGGCTTACAGCATCGAGCTCAATAGTTCATCAGAAATTCCATCTTGGAAAAAGAGCATTCGCATCATGCTCGAAGAGGATGGTTATTTCGATCAGTCGGGCTTTCGCTACATCAACGGACGGCAAAAGCAACTGTACCTCATTCCACGGGTGGTAGGCAACAACGCCGATTGATTTAATTGACTAAAAAGGCGGCACCTTCAGTAACTGGTTTGCATAAATCTGCAATCGTTTTCTGGCGACAGAGTTGCTCAAATCCATTCCGCACTTTTTTGTAATCGTTGTGGATGGGACAGGGGTGCTGGTGCGAACAATGGCTCAGGCCTAGGCCGCAGGAGGTAAACAATTCTTCGCCATCAATGGCATGTACAATGCGAATGATGGGTTGAGACAATTGTGCATCCGTAATGTAAAAACCACCGTTCGGTCCTTTAGCACTGTGAATGATGTTGGCCTTCACCAGCTTTTGTAAGAGCTTCCCTACGGTGTGTTCGTTTTCATCAATGGCGGCGGCTACTTCCACCATGCCAAAGCGCTGCGTGCCTGCCACATGGCTGGCTAAATACAACACGGCTTTGATAGCGGCTTTACAAGTAAGGCTCAACATAGGGGCACAATTTATCGATCCAAAATGGTTTTACCGGCTTCGCTGATTCTGTCGGGTGTCCAGTGGCTGTCGAAGTCTAGCGTTACATCGGCAGTAAAGCCCGGAAAGGTGTCTTCCAGTGCCTGCTGTACTCTGTTGGTAATGGCATCACCCAATGGGCAAAAGGCCGTAGTGAGTGTCATGCGGCAATAGATTTTTTCCGCTGCCACATCTATATCTATTTGTTCTATCAGCCCGAGGTCTACAACACTCACACCCATTTCCGGATCGAGTACGCTGTACAATTTTTCTACGGCTTTGGCGCAGTAATCGGGTCGGTTGGTGGTAATGGCATGCATATCATTTTGCAGGTTGGTGAGCAATCAGTTGAAACACAAGCCAGGTATAAACAACACCGGCCAGCAACAATATGGCGGCCGCCATATGCAAGAGCCACATCGTTTGTGCTGCAAGACTAATAGCAAATAGTACCAAGCCAGTTGCATACAAAAGCATCATGTTTTTTACAGTTCGATGTTGTACTAAATCAGCCGGATTGATTTGTTGATGCGTGGTAGCAGCTTTGCTGTAGTGCTGGCTCCATACAATAAACGGCAGCGTTTTAAACGTCATGCCGATGATGAGAGTACTCAGCCATCCGAAAAATAGCAAGAAGCCGTACAGTTTTACCAACGTGGTCATGACATCAGTTGATGCAGTTGTTTGCAGGAGTAGCACCGCCGCTAACAGCAAGGAAGGCAGCAATATCAACAACACACTGACCAGCGAAAGTTTCATGGGTGCATCAATGCTGTATCTTACCCGTTGTTGATATGCGTGGCGAACATAGCGGGCAAATAATATCATCGAAGTAAGAATGCCAGTAAACGGAATGGCAATGAAAATTCTAGAAACTCCACAAAGGAAAATGCATGTAAAAGCTAGTAGCGAAGCATTCATCAATATGAATATGTACCAGAGTGTTTTGTTGTCATTGATCTGGGAGATTAAAAACATGGGAATCAATCGTGAACCTACACCCATAATGAGTAAAAGAAACCACCCACTCAATCCGATATGGGCATGCAGGCTCAGGTAGTGCAATGAACTGTTGGGTAAAATGGGATGCGAAAAATTATACAACAACAACCAGCCCAACAGCATGGTGAGTAACAGCCAAATGGTAGCTGCCAGTATAAACCATACATGCACAGCTCTCCGTGGTTGTTGCTGCATGTTTTTTATCACATTGATGAAAAACGCAACAATGGCGAGTATGATAAAGCCTGCACCCGTCAAGGCCAAGCCATCAAATTGAAATTGCATAAAGCGCATCACCAGCATGGGAATGCCAATGGCTGCCAGCACAAAACTGCTCATGGCCAGCTTATTGCTATACAATGTTTTTCCCAACAACACTGGCAGCAATTGATGGCTGGCACCTAGAATCATCATGCTGCCCCAACCCAATGCCATCAGGTGGACTATCCCCAAAATCTTGGGTTGAAAATAATGACCATCAAGGTTGGGGACCGACCACCACAACAGGCCCAGTGCTACCAGTAGCGATAATGCCGCATAGCCATAAAATGGTAATACAAATGCTGGCGGTGTATGTGGTTGTGATTGCGGCACGGTTACAATTTGTACAGCAGCATTTCAATACCGTTATCAGTAGTTTCTCGGATGGCATAGCCAATTTTTCTAGCCGCCAATTCTGGCAGCAAATACACCGGTATCCGTTGGTGCAGCACATTTAACGCTGTATCTGCGGGCAACTGTTCTACTGCAGCCAGTATTTGCAACATAGGCTGCGGCATGGGCAATCCACGCACATCTATCTCTTGCACATTTGTGCCAAATCTTTCCTGAATGCTTTCCCAGTTCGTTTCACCATTGTTGGTGCTGGTTGCTGCTGCAGCAACTGCTTCTACTCGCCGCCAAAACCAGGTGGTTACTTCATCGGGGGCATAGCGGTGGCTGTGTGCTGCAAAACCTTGCTTGCCCAGCAACTGCACCAATGGTGCGGGCACAAATGGTGCTGTAAGTGCCAGCCCTTGTGTTGGGCTAAGGCTGCGAATGGTTTGTTGTATCAACTGCAGTGGATCGGTACCACCGGCTAATACGCTGCGTACATCCAGTGCCACCCATTCGGCCGCATTGTTGATGACGCTTGTTTCGGTATACTCAATGGTTGTACTCATGTATTTACTTTTTTTGATTATCCAGCCAAAACAAATCGGGCCATTTGCTGTCTACATCTTCCCGGGCTGTTCGTTCAATGGCTTCCAGTTGTTGCAGCGTGGAAGCATCCAGCTGCGATTGCAGGTAGCTAAATAAGCCCCGTTCTTCAAAGCGAATATGTGCATCCAGCAAATCGGCAAAGTGTAACAAGTCTTCCTCTGTGGCGGGTTTTTCATTCCAGCTTTGCGCTAAACTTTCTATAGCGGCATGTTCTTGTAAAGTGCGGTTGGCATACTCATCACCTGCGGGTAAATGCGTTAGCAAAAACTGCTCTTCATCTCTGAAGTGCGGCAGCAGTTCTGCCTGCAAACTACACTGTAAATAATCCTGCATGCGTTTGTTGGAAATGCCTTTGCTGCAACCCTTGCGCAGCTTCCAGGCAAGTAGTAAACCAAAATGATGGTCTCTTGAATAAGACTGCAGAGCCGCATGGCGCTTCAATGGTCGGGGGGCAATGGCAATGGGATCCATACCGTTTGTATTTATGCAGCACTCAGGCTTTGTTCCAGTTGTACTGCTTTTGGAAATAAAATGTTGTTTTCGAGGTGTACATGCAAATGCGTGTCTGCTTCAAATGCTTCCAGTTGTTCGAACAGTAACTTGTATGAGTTGCAGGCATCGGCCGGCAGTGTATAGTTGTTGGTAAGACTGCGTAGTTTGGCCAGATAGCCTCCTACCACTTCGTGTTCCATTTCCATCATGTTCACCGGTTGTTGCACACTGTCGAATACAGAAGCTTGTGCCGGTGCATCACTGCTGCTGGCTTTCACCAATGCTTTTACATAGGGAAACAGTACCCGTTCTTCTTTGATTAAATGTCCGGCCAGTTCGGTATCGGTGGCGGACACCAATGCGGCCACCTCCAGCAATTCGGGATGCTGTGCCCCATGCACTTGGGCTACTTTTTGAGAAAGGCTTACCAACTGTGGCAG
>JADLHL010000149.1 GCA_020848815.1 Chitinophagaceae bacterium
CGCTTTCCGTAAATCTCCTACATTTGCCGCCGCAGAATCATCACTGCCAGGACTCTTAGCTCAGGTGGTTAGAGCGGCTGACTCATAATCAGCGGGTCGGGGGTTCAAGTCCCTCAGAGTCCACCACCAATACGAAAGCAGTTGACTACCAACACAGCGGGGCAACTGCTTTTTTATTACAATAACCAAATAATAACCAACCACAGGCGCAGGCCGCCGGAGTTTTATTGTTGAAAGATTGACCGCTACCCGGGATATTTGCACAGCATTTTGCAAGAGAGGTAACAGGTTCTTTTAACGAATAGTTTTGGCACCCCCTGCTACCTTAGCCAACTTTAATTATAGTTATGCGGATTCTGACCGTTCTTTTAGCCCTTTTGTGTACACAAGCAGCCATGGCACAAACCTCGCCAGCTGATTCGGCAGCCAAAGCAAAAGCTGCAGCCAAAAAAAAGTTTGACTACAACAAACTCAATTTAAAAAACCGGGCCAACGACCACTTTATGTTTCAGGCCGGGTACGATGGCTGGGCCGGCAAGCCCGATAGCATTCAAACCTCCGGCTTTAGCCGCCACCTGAATGTGTATGTGATGATGGATATGCCTTTTAAAACAAACCCGCAATGGAGTGTTGGAATTGGTGTCGGCATTGGTAGCAGTAATATGTTTTTTGAAAAAACAGATATCCGCCTTACCAGCACTGCTACTTCAAAATCAGCTGCGTTCACCAACGTGGCCGATACCAATAACTTTAAAAAATACAAACTCACCAATGTGTGGGCCGAAGCACCGGTGGAACTCCGCTGGATGAAAAACCCTGCCAACCCGAACAAGAGTTTGAAAATAGCCATTGGTGCCAAAGTGGGCACTATGATTAGCGGTTACACCAAAGGTAAAAACCTGCAATCGGCCTCTGGCAACTCAGTGTATGGAAATAAGTACACAATGAAAGTAAAAGAACGTGCTTTCTTCAACAGCACCCGCCTTGCAGGAACACTGCGGGTTGGTTACGGTGCTCTCAGCTTATACGGTTCGTTTCAGGTTACCGGTTTGTTTAAAGAAGGCGCCGGCCCAGAAGTATATCCCTACAGTGTGGGCATTTGCATTGCAGGCTTATAATGTCATTTCCTCCAATATCTTACACGGAAATAAAACCTTGCCTCACGGTAAGGTTTTATTTTTGCCATCTTATACCATCGTATTTTGATAGAAAAGAAACAAATACAGGAAGCTGAAACCGCCATTTTGGTGGGCCTCATTCATCAGCACCAAACAGAAACGCAAACCAAGGAGTACCTGGACGAGCTGGCTTTTTTGGCCGAAACTGCCGGGGCAAAAGCCATTAAGCGTTTTTGGCAAAAGCTGCCCCACCCCGATAAGGCCACATTTGTAGGCAAGGGCAAGCTGGAAGAAATAGGCACGTACGCCAAACTCAAAGGCGCCGACCTCCTCATTTTTGATGACGAACTGAGTGGCTCACAAATAAGCAATATTGAAAAAGCCACTGGTGTAAAAACCATTGACCGCAGCGATTTGATCCTCGACATTTTTGCCCGCAGGGCCAAAACCGCCCAAGCCCGTGCTCAGGTAGAACTGGCCCAATACCAATACCTGCTGCCCCGACTGCGTGGTATGTGGAAACACCTCGAAAGGCAAGGGGGTGGCATTGGTACACGTGGCCCCGGTGAAACTGAAATTGAAACGGACCGTCGTATTGTGCGGGACAAAATATCGCTGCTCAAAAACAAACTGAAAGAATACGATAAGCAGGCATTTACCCAACGCAAAGAACGGGGTGAATTTATACGCGTAGCGTTGGTAGGCTATACCAACGTAGGCAAAAGCACCATCATGAATCTGCTGAGTAAAAGCGAAGTATTTGCTGAAAACAAACTCTTTGCTACTCTCGATACCACTACCCGAAAAGTAGTGTTTGAAAACACGCCGTTTCTACTCAGCGATACCGTTGGTTTCATTCGCAAACTGCCGCACCACCTGGTAGAAAGTTTTAAGAGCACCCTCGATGAAGTGCGGGAAGCCGATGTGCTGCTGCATGTGGTAGATGTGGGCCATCCTCAATACGAAGACCAGTACAATGTGGTAAACAAAACCTTGCAGGATTTGAATGCCCACGACAAACCAGTCATCACAGTTTTCAACAAGCTGGACCTCTACGAGAAAAATACCTTTGACGAGTGGCTGGATGATGAAATAAAGCAACAGCTGCTGAAAGATCTCGAAGCCCGCTGGCAACGTGAAACGCATTACAACGCAGTATTTATAGCTGCCTTGGAAAAAAGAAACGTTGAAGGGTTGCGTAAATCTATTCTCGATAAAGTACGGCATCACTACGCTGTCCGTTATCCGTACAAAACCAACTTTTACTAAGCTGTATTTGCTTCAGCAAACAAGGCTGATAATCCGGTTTTATTTTTATCGTTGCTCATGAGCACACTATTGGTTTGTACCAGGTGCAGCCAGCATGTTTTTTGCGCAGCATGTTGCTGTAGCAGTTGCATCATTTGAGCAATCGTAACATCGTAGCCAGCCACCAGCAGCAATGCAGTGTCGTTATCACTGGCATCTTCTTTCCAATGAATGGGTATCAACTGTTCGTTGATACGTAAAAACAATGGCTTTGCTACCATAGGTGGCCAGCCAATGGCATGCCACACCACCGCGGCAGGCACTTCTTGCTGAGTCAATTTTTTACCCAATATTCTCCCCACCGCACTGATGCCAGCACGTGTGCTGATGCCCAAATACAACAAACTCCGATACAAGAAAGCGCCACTGCCCTGAAAATGCTTTTGCACAAACAACTGCATGGCCTGGTAAAACACCCGCACATAGTTCAAGCTTCCTTTGGCGGTACTTTCTCCTTTAAAATGAATGATGGCCGAATAGGCAAAGTAAGCATTGTAAAAACCGGCTTGTTTTATGCGGTAGCTCAGGTCAATGTCTTCGCCATACATGAAGAATTTTTCATCGAACCCGCCTATCGTATCGAGCACAGATTTACGCACCAGCATATAAGCGCCGGCCAACACATCTACTTCGGCAGTTGTGTGCTGTGGCAAATGCCCCATGTAGTAGCGGGCAAAGCGTGGCGATGTTGGAAAGAGTTTGTACAAACCCAGCTGCTTGTACAAGCTGGTAGCCGGCGATGGAAAGCCTCGTTTTGACTCTGGCAAAAAACGACCGGCACCATCCAGCATTTGAATGCCCAGCCCGCCACAGCGTGGATGTGCCTGCATATACGCAACAGATGTTGACAGCGCATCTTCTGCCACAATGGTATCGGGATTGAGAAAGAGTACATACTCACCTTTGCAGCGCCACAAAGCATCGTTATTGGCACAGGCAAAACCAATGTTGTGTGCTTTGGCAATAAACGTTACTTCCGGAAAAAGCGGCTGCAGGTAAGCTACACTGCCATCATCGCTGTTGTTGTCTACCACAAAAATTTCGGCTTGCAGGTGTTTGGTAGCCAGCCGTAGCGAAGCCAGGCATTGCTCTGCAAACAACCGCACTTTGTAGTTGACGATGATGATACTCAGCTGCATACGAAATGTAGGCAGCAAGGTTAGTTAATTATACGCAATTGCCCCCTGCTGTGGCAAGGATACCTGCGGCAATACGTTTACTTTTGCCCCCATGTTAGCACAAGTACTGAAAGAAGCTGTGACTGCCGGAGCAGCACAATTAACATATTACTTCAACAATCCGGAACTGAAGACAGCGTACAAAGAGGGCGGCGTAAACGATCTGGTAACCGAAGCCGATCATGCTGCAGACAAAGCGATTATTGAAGTGATTCGGTCTTATTACCCCGACCATTTTATTTTGAGTGAAGAAACGGGCAATGTAGCTACCGACAGCGAATACAAATGGATCATTGACCCTATTGATGGCACCATCAATTTTGCGCAGGGCATTCCGCTTTGCTGTGTCAGCATTGGTCTCGAAAAAAATGGTGAAATGATGATGGGTGCAGTATATGCGCCCATCCTGAATGAATTCTTTTTTGCAGAAAAAGGAAAAGGCGCCACGCTGAACGATAGCCCCATTCATGTGAGCAGCAGAAAGGACGTACTGCATGCCTGTTTGGTTACAGGTTTTCCTTACACGTATATCAACGATACCAACGGACCGCTTGAATGTTTTGAACGTTTTATTCGCAGAGGTATACCGGTACGCCGGCTGGGTAGTGCGGCTATTGATTTGTGCTGGGTGGCAGCTGGCCGGTTCGATGGTTTTTACGAACACAAACTCAATGCCTGGGACAGTGCAGCAGGCTGGCTGATAGTTGAAGAAGCCGGTGGTAAAGTCACCAATATGGAAGGCGAAACTTACAATCCGTACAAGCCTCGAATCGTAGCAACTAACGGCATCATTCATGATGAGTTGCTGCAATGGTTGCAAGGCAATGTGACTGCGTAAGGACGAAGAACGAGGTACGAAATACGAAGTGGGAAGTACGAAGTGGGAAGTACGAAGTGGGAAGTACGAAGGAGGAATTTCGAAGGAGGAAGTGGGATACCATTTGTAACTTGATGATATTTCAGTAATCAAAACACACACTATGCCAGCTACAAACCTCATTCAAAGAATGTTTCAATATGCCGTTGATGTTGCACAACTTACCCAAGCACTCCCCTACACAGCAATCAATAAAGTGTATAACGCACAAATCATAAGGTGTTCTTCGTCCGTGTATGCAAATTACAGGGCTGCTCAAAGGGCGAAGTCATCAGCAGATTTTATACATAAACTAAAAATAGTAGAAGAAGAATGCGATGAAACAATCGGCTTTTTGACTTTGTTGAAATCATTCAATCCAACAATGGGAACCCGCATCAACGAATTGATTAAAGAAGGTGACGAACTGCTAAGCATTATAGTAGCTTCTATCAACAGCATGAGAAAAAAAATATCCAATCAAAATAATCCCACATAAAATTTCAAATGATGAAGACAAGTAATCAAGTGTAACCACTTCGTACTTCGTACCTCGTCATTCTAACTTATAGTAATATGGAACGAACAGAAGTAAATACACTCGGTGAATTTGGTTTGATTGACCACCTCACCCGCAACAACGAAACCAAACAAGCGTCTACACTACTGAGTGTGGGTGACGATGCTGCCGTGATTGATCATTTTGGTAAGCAAACAGTCATTAGTACGGATTTGCTGGTGGATGGTGTGCATTTTGATTTGATGTACACACCGCTCAAACACCTTGGCTACAAAAGCATCGTGGTTAATCTGAGTGATATTTATGCTATGAATGCTACGCCTACACATGTTACTGTAAGCATTGCCTTCAGCAATCGCTTTAGTGTAGAAGCACTCGATGAATTGTACGAAGGCATGTATGCTGCCTGCGAAAAATACAATGTAGACCTCATTGGCGGCGACACCTCTACCTCGCCCAAAGGTTTGGTGATAAGCGTAACCGCTATAGGCGAAGTAACGCCCAACGAATTTGTGACGAGAAGTGGTGCTAAAAAAGGCGACCTCATTTGCGTAAGCGGTCACCTTGGTGGTGCATACCTTGGCCTTACCCTATTGGAGCGGGAGAAGAAGATTTTTCTGGAAAGCCCCGGTGTGCAACCCGACCTTGAAAACGAAGCATACATCGTTGGCAAACTCCTGAAACCCGAAGCAAGAAAAGATGTGATAGAATGGCTGGCCGAAAACAACATTAAGCCTACCAGCATGATGGATGTAAGCGATGGCCTGAGCAGTGAAGTATTGCACATTTGCAAACAAAGCCAATGCGGCGCTGTACTGTACGAAGAAAAAATTCCAATACACGACGATGCCCGTCAGTTTGCATACAAATTAGAACTCGACCCCACTGCCTGTGCATTGAGTGGTGGCGAAGACTACGAACTGCTCTTCACTATTGATCAAAGTGATTATGAAAAAATGGTGCTGAACGAAGAAGTGAGTGTAATTGGTTACATCACCGAACCTGAGAAAAAACAAACCATCATTACCAAAGGCGGCAACACCTACAATTTGGTAGCACAGGGTTGGCAGCATCAGTAATTCAGGTTCACCTTCTTTGCATACATCTATATGCGTTCATATCGTTGGATTATCATCGCCTTCACAGTGGTTGCCAGCATCTACTGGACCAAAACCCTGCTCATTGACGGGCAGGATGAGGTCAGCATTTATGACCTTCCTAAACAACTGGAAGAAGAACGCAGTTCATGCATTGTGTACCCGATTGATGGTACTTCGTTGGAGATATATGCACTGACGAAAACAGCTGCCGAAGAAGACCGGTTGTATTTAATGGCCAAAGACATTGACGTTACCATTCCTCCCAGGTATCATGTATTGAAAGACAGCGGTTACGTATTACAAGTGTTTGGCCAATACTATCACGGCAAAGGCATACCTGCACAGTATATGTATGTGCAGCCCAAGCCAACAAGACTGCGGGTGTTTCTGTACGACTCTGTTGCGTTGATTCTTCAATAATTAATGCAGTACCGACGATAGAAATGCCTTGGTGGCAGCGGTTACATCTGCCGCTCCATCCAGTGATTTAATGAAGGCGCTGCCAATGATAGCTCCATTGCTGTACGCAGCTGCTGCTTCAAAGCTGGCTTTGTCTTTTACACCAAAACCAACCAGCACAGGGTTATGCAAATGATAAGATTGTAAACGCTGCAAATACTCCTGCACTGGCGAAAATGCTTTATCGCCACCGGTGGTGGAAGATGAAGAAACGGCATACAAAAAGCCACTACTCAGGCTATCCAGTTTTTTGATGCGTTCTTCCGAAGTTTCGGGTGTTACTAGGAAAATAAAATCGAGGCCATATTGTTTAATGATGGCGCCATATTCTGTTTCAAATTCATACTCCGGCAAGTCAGGCAAAATCAAACCATCTACACCAACAGCTGCTGCATCGGCACAAAATTTTTCGAAGCCATACTGCAATACCGGGTTCATGTAGCCCATTAAAATAACAGGAACGGACACGGAATTACGCAGGTCCTTCAGCTGCGCAAAAAGCGTTTCAATCGTCATGCCGTTGGCAATAGCAATGCTGCTGCTCTGTTGTATCACAGGGCCATCGGCCAATGGATCGCTGTAAGGCATACCAAGTTCGATGAGATCTGCGCCATTGGCTTCCAAGGCCTGCATGATGGTAATGGTATCATTCAGGTTGGGATAACCGGCGGTTACGTATACGTTGAGAACGTTGCGTTGCTTGCGTTGGAAGAGTTCTTCTATTCTATTCATACAATTAGATTGAACCACAGAGACACTTTACGACACAGTGTAACACAGCGTTGTGAACCTCAGTGTCTCCGTGTCTCTGTGGTTTAAAAAATTACATATGGTTCATATACGTTGCCAAATCTTTATCGCCGCGGCCACTCAGACAAATCACCAACACGTCTGTTGATGACAATTTAAGTTGATCAATCACGGCAAAGGCATGGGCAGTTTCCAATGCCGGAATAATGCCTTCTGTTTTGGCGACATGAAAAGCAGCTTCCAAAGCCTGATCATCAGTAGCACTCAGGAAGATGCCGCGATGCGTATCGAACAGGTTGGCATGCATGGGGCCAATGCCCGGATAATCGAGACCGGCTGAAATGCTATGTGGTTCTACCACTTGTCCGTCGGCGGTTTGCATGAGCAAGCTTTTGCTGCCATGCAAAATACCGGGCGTGCCCAATGCAGTAGTGGCAGCACTCATGCCGGTGTTTACACCATGACCAGCAGCTTCTACTGCTACTATTTTTACCGTTGGTTCATCTACAAAATGATAGAAGGCTCCTGCCGCATTACTCCCACCACCTACACAGGCCATTACATGGGTAGGCAGTTCGCTACCGGTTTTGGCTTTCAGTTGCTGGCGTATTTCTTCGCTGATGACGCTTTGAAAACGAGCCACCATATCGGGGTAAGGGTGCGGCCCTACCACACTGCCAATGATATAGTGCGTATCGTTGGGGTTGTTGATCCAGTCGCGGATGGCTTCGTTGGTAGCATCTTTCAGGGTTTTGCTGCCAGATGTAGCGGGCACTACTTTGGCACCGAGCATTTTCATGCGGGCCACATTGGGTGCCTGGCGTTCGATATCTTTTTCGCCCATGTAAACAATACACTCGAGGCCTTTGAGGGCACACACTGTAGCCGTAGCCACACCATGCTGACCGGCGCCGGTTTCGGCAATGATGCGCTTTTTGCCAAGCCGCTGTGCCAGCAAAATCTGGCCCACAGTATTGTTGATTTTATGCGCCCCGGTGTGGCACAAATCTTCCCGCTTGAGGTAGATAGTGGCGCCAAATTCTTTGCTCAGCCGTTCGGCTAAAAATAAAGGTGTTGGACGGCCCACATAATCACGTAGCAGTTGCTGAAATTCTTTTTGAAATTCCGCCTCGTACATAATGTCGAGGTAGCGGGTACGCAGCTCTTCCACATTTTGGTGCAACATTTCGGGTATGTATGCACCACCAAACTTGCCGTAATAACCCTGCGCATTGGGTTGCTTGTATGAAGTTGTCATCGTTATTTTATTTTTACCACAGAGGAAGCGGAGGTATTCACCGAGTAGCACAGTGTTCTCTGTATGTACTCCAACACCTGTGTGGTTGTTTTCTCAATTATGCACTGCAGTTGAAGGGATTGCGACGCAACGAAGACGCTACCTGTACTGCTGCTGGTATCAAAATGCTTTTATATCGTTATAAAACTGGCTCACTTTACTCATGTCTTTTACGCCGGGGCTGGTTTCGAATTTGCTATTGACGTCGAGGGCAAACAGTGCTTTAGCAGCAGGCTCTTGCATAAATGCATGCACGTCTGCTACATCATTTGGACCAATGCCACCGCTCAAAAAATAAGGCTTGCCTACATCTACGTTTTTCAGCAAATCCCAGTTGAATTTTTTGCCGGTGCCGCCGTAAGGATTTTCTGTGCCGGGTGTGAGTGGTTTGGTGTCGAACAAAAACATATCGCACATGTCCATGTAATCCCGAATCTTGTAGGCTACATCGTCGTTTTCGCCAATACGAAAAGCTTTGACGACGGAAATGTAGTCGGCAATTTTTTCGCAGAACTTGGGTGTTTCGTCGCCATGCAGCTGCACCAGTTGCAGTCGGCATTCATCAACCATGTGTTTTATTTCGTCGATGCTTGCATTTACAAACACACCAACCTTGTTGATGGTTTTAAAACTTTTGATTTGAAGCGTAGTCATGTGGCGCAACGCATAGCGGGGGCTTTTGGGATAGAAAATGAGGCCGCCAAAAGTGACGTCCATTTTTTCCAGCGCATCTAATTGCGCAGGTTCTGTCATGCCACATACTTTTAATCTCATACCGATTCGTGCAGTTGGTTGAATTGTTTTCCGAATTCGGCAAAGGCAATCGCAGGATCGGCTTGCTTCATAAAATACTCCCCAATCAAAAACCCATCGAAGCCGTGCTGCTTCAAATATACAGCAGCCTCGGCACTGTGGATGCCGCTTTCGGCAATGCGCAATTTATGAGCAGGCAATGCATTGGCCATCCTGATGCTATGGTCAAGATTGACTTCAAAATTTTTGAGGTTGCGGTTGTTGATGCCCACCATGTCTAC
>JADLHL010000150.1 GCA_020848815.1 Chitinophagaceae bacterium
GCACCACTGCGCTTTCTGTGGCTTGATGTGCAGTTGATACTGCAGCCAACTTTCCTTGGCATTGGCTTGTTGGATACTTACATTCGTTCTACGTAAACAATCATTTAGAAATATGGCAAAAAGTAAGAAAAAAGAAGGCAGTAAAAAGGGAGGCATTCCCGCTGCATCGTATCAGTTTCTGAAAAATTATTTGAATACGCCCAGCCCTGTGGGTTTTGAAAAAAGCGGGCAGCAGGTTTGGCTCGATTATGTAAAGCAATACAGCGATGAGCAGTTTACAGATCCTTATGGTTCGGCCGCTGCCATCATCAACCCCGGGCAAGATTTTAAAGTGGTGATTGAAGCCCATGTGGATGAAATCAGCTGGTTTGTGAATTACATCACGGACGCTGGATTGATGTACCTGAAACGCAACGGCGGTGTAGACCATCAAATTGCACCTTCTATGCGGGTGCTCATTCATGGAAAAAAAGGACCCGTAAAAGGAGTGTTTGGCTGGCCCGCTATTCATACCCGCCTCAGCACCGCCGATACCAAAGAGCCTACGCCCCGTACCGACAACCTGTGGCTCGACTGTGGTGCCCGCAGCAAAAAAGAAGTAGAGGAACTGGGCATTCATATTGGCGCCGTTGTTACCTATCAGGATGGCTTTGATGAACTGGCCAACGACTACCTCATTGCCCGTGCTTTCGACAACCGTGTGGGTGGTTTTATGATTGCTGAAGTGGCCCGCCTCATCAAAGAAAACAACATCAAACTCCCCTACTCTCTGTATGTGGTAAATGCGGTGCAGGAAGAGATTGGTTTGCGTGGTGCAGAAATGATTGCCCGCCGCATTAAACCCAACGTGGCCATCGTAACCGACGTAACGCATGATACCACTACGCCGCTCATCAACAAAAACATTGAAGGCGATGTGGCTTGCGGCAAAGGTCCATCACTGGCATATGCACCTGCCATTCACAACAAACTGTTGGGCCTGGTAGAAGATGTAGCCGACAAAAAGAAAATTGATGTGCAATGGCGGGCTCTCAGCCGCAGCACCGGCACCGATACCGACAGCTTTGCCTACAGCAATGATGGCTGCCCTTCGGTACTCATTTCTATCCCGCTGCGCTATATGCACACCACGGTAGAAATGCTGCACAAAAAAGACATCGAAAGTACCATTCAACTGATGTTTGAAACGCTGAAAGTGTTGACACCAAAAACCAACCTCAGTTACTTCGATTAACCATTGATAGCATAATAAAAAGGCCGCTGCACAGAAGTGTAGCGGCTTTTCTATTTAGTAACGTACATATCCGCAACTGTCTTCGTTGCAGAGCAATGCTGTGAGTTGCGGATTCGAAAGCAGGTTTGTTAATTGCACTTTTTTACCATTGAGTTTACCAATGGCATGCACAAACCGAATGCCGTGGCTGTAATCAACATACCAGTTAACATGCCCGGTGTACACAGGCTGAATCGGTTGTCCATTGGGTTGATGCCAACCATAAATGGCCACCCGATTGGCACGTTTATCAGTTAGCAATTTTGAAGTGGTGACCACATCTTTTTTAATACCGGCAATCAACCCTTTGCGTTGTTGGCGTTGCCCTTCTATCATGAGGTGATGCTGATACATGGTAACACTACTATCCCGAAAAGCAAACATGGGCAACGGTGCCAGTTTCACTTTGGATTGCTGGTAAATATCATCCACCATTTTGCGGGTGGGCAGTAAGGCATGTACTGTATCGAGCAGGCGTTGTGCAGCAATGGGCGTAATGGGCACCCGCACCCAGTCATCGTTATTGCCTACCACAAAATAATCCGGAGATACCCAATAGGTCAATCGATGATGATGCCCGCTGCTGTCTGTAAAGTTTACCCGAATGGGTGCAAATCGGCGAAAAAAATCGGGCACATGCCCTTGCATAAACCACTCTATGGCCAGCGAATCTCGCTGCTGCCAGCTGTAACTTTTGGCCAATGCAAAAAACGCAGTACCACTAAATGCGGATGAATGATTGGCTGCTGAAAACTGATGACTGATGCGCTGTTGCATGCAGGCCGGCAGCAGCATTACAAGCATGAATATGGCCGTCAGCTGCCGCATCGATTATCACTTAATGTACCGTTTCATTTCGCGGTCTACATCTTTTTGCTTTAGTGTGTCCCGCTTATCGTGTAGTTTCTTACCCTTACCCAAACCAATTTCTATTTTGGCGTAGCCACTTTCTGCAAAAAAGATTTTGAGCGGCACAATGGTGTAGCCTTTCTCTTTCATTTTAGCTTCCAGCTTTTTCAATTCTTTTTTGGTGAGCAACAACTTCCGCTCTTGCGTAGGCAGGTGGTTGTAAATGGTGCCCAGCTTGTACTCACTGATGTGCAGACTTTTTATATACAGCTCGCCTTTATGAAACAAACAATAGGCATCATTAAAACTGGCTTTGCCTGCCCGCAAGCTTTTTACTTCGGTACCGGTAAGCACCAGCCCAGCCGTGTAGGTTTGCTCAATGAAGTATTCGTGATATGCCTGTTTGTTGCTAATGGCCATGCTACACAATCCCGTTAAAAAAAGCGCCGCAATTGGCGCTTCTGCTATTTAGTGCTGAAACAAATCCAGCATTTGCGCCAGCTTTGCTTTCAGTTCTTTTCTGTCTACAATAAAATCGAGGAAACCATGATCGAGCAAAAACTCTGACCGCTGAAATCCTTTTGGTAAATCTTTCTTGATGGTTTCTTTAATTACCCTTGGGCCTGCAAAACCAATAAGGGCATTGGGCTCTGCAATGATGATATCGCCCAGCATAGAAAACGATGCTGTGGTACCACCAAAAGTGGGATCGGTACACAAAGAGATGTACGGAATCTTTGCATCAGAAAGCAGCGACAAGCGTCCCAAAGTTTTAGGCAGCTGCATGAGGCTGAAGGCACTTTCCATCATACGGGCACCACCACTCTTGCTGATGATCATAAATGGAATTCGGTGCTCCAGACAATAGTCAGCAGCACGGCAAATTTTTTCACCCATCACACTGCCGAGGCTACCACCAATGAATTCAAAATCCATACAAGCCACTACCAAATCAAAGCCGCCCACTTTGCCATGCGCCACACTCATGCTATCGTGCAGGTCGGTTTTCGACCAGGTTTCTTCCAGTCTTTTTTGATAGGGTTTCAAATCCACAAAGCCGAGGTAGTCCTTGCTGCGGATTTCGTCGAACAAACGTTGGTATTCTTTTTCGTCAAAAAGGATTTCGAAATATTCATCGCTGCCAATGCGGTGGTGATGATTGCACTTAGGGCAAACGTAGTAGTTCTCTTTAAGCTCAATGGTAGTGCAGGTAAACTTGCACGATGGGCACATGGTCCACAGACCATCGGGGGTTTCCCGCTTCTCCGATGTAGAAGTGGTAATGCCTTTGTGCTTACGCTTAAACCAGGAAAGCCTTGAGTCTTCGGTGGTATTGGCTGCTAAATCATCGCCCGTCAACCGACTCTCAAATTCTTCCAACTGTTTCTCTTTGGTGCTCATACTCGAAAATTAAAGCGGGTAAAAGTAAAGACTCTTGTACAAACTCAGCATATTGGTATTCAGGAAC
>JADLHL010000151.1 GCA_020848815.1 Chitinophagaceae bacterium
AGCGGGAAGGGATAACCGGCACACCTGCAGTGCCTGCTGCTTTCTTCAGCATCAATTCGTGCAGGCGTGGTTTTGGTGGTGGAAGAAAAATACCATCGGGGTCATTTTCTAAACCTTCGTTCGTACCAAAAATACCCAACAGTTTATCAATCTTATCATAGTATGGCTTCACATCTTCGTAGCCAATGGGCCAGTCGTCGCCCAATCCATCAATGCTTTTGCGTTTAAAATCTCTTGGGCCAAAGCGCAGCGAAATGCGCCCCCAGTGATTGGTACGCCCTCCTACCATGCGGGCCCGCCACCAGTCCCAGCTGGTGCCGTTGGCTTTGGTATAGGGTTCTCCATCAATTTCCCAACCCCAGTAGCAGGCATCAAAATCGCCGAAGGGGCGAAATTTGGTGCTGGCACCACGGCGTGGGCTCTCCCATGGGTTCTTGAGTTGCGTTACATTTTTTGCAGGATCGTAATCAGGACCGGCTTCAAGCAAACATACTTTTAAACCAGCATTGGCCAGTACATAAGCAGCCATACCACCACCTGCACCTGAGCCCACAATTACTACATCGTATTCTTTGGCAGATTTCTTAATCTGTAATTCTCCCATGGCTTCTGTTTATTAATCGTCGAACTAAAATAGGTATTTAGGGTAATGCCGATTGTTAACTAAAAAAATTAATTATACCGCCATAGGTAAAATCAGCACTGAAAAGGTTTGCAGAAAAAACTGTGGATAGCTCATAACAGATGGTTTTCAATAATCCCTATTTTTAGCACTTCACGATTCCATCTCATCGCAACGATTCATTATGCCTACCACCATTCAAAAAAAGCAACTTTTTGTTGCCAGTTGTTTAGCGTTACTTGTAACATCTTTATCCTTTGGCATTCGGGCCGGTATTTTAGGTCAACTTGGTACCGAGTTTCAACTCAATGCATCTGAACTTTCCACTATTGCCGCCACTGCCTTTTGGGGCTTTCCGCTGGCAGTAATTGTGGGTGGTTTTGTAGTAGATATTATTGGCATGAAAAAATTGCTGGTAGCCGCTTTTGTATTTCATCTTGCAGGTATTTTGCTCACCATTTTTGCTGGTGGTTTTTGGAGCCTCTTCATTTCTACCTTGCTTATTGGCATTGCCAACGGTACAGTAGAAGCAGCCTGTAACCCACTGGTAGCAGCCATTTACCCCGATAATAAAACCACCAAGCTCAACCATTTTCACCTTTGGTTTCCCGGTGGTATTTTCATTGGCACCCTCATTGTTTTCTTCCTCAGTAAAGCAGCAATCAGCTGGCAAATACAAGTGGGCCTTATGATTATACCTACACTATTGTATGGCTTCCTGTTTTCAAAACTGCAGTTCCCGGTTACTGAAAGAGTAGCCAGTGGCGTAAGCACTGCTGATATGTATAAGGCACAGCTGAATCCGTTGTTTTTGTTCATGATGGTATGCATGCTTGGCACTGCCATTACTGAACTTTTTACCGGCCAATGGATTGAAGTATTGTTGAAAAACGTAACGGACAATGCATTGCTGATTCTCACCATCACCACAGGTGTAATGGTAGTGGGCCGTGGCTTGGCCGAACCTGTGGTGCACAAATTATCGCCCACGGGTGTGTTGCTCATTTCGGCCATTCTTGCTACTGCAGGCCTGTATTTACTGGGCCACAGCGCTGGCAATATGGTATATGCAGGTGCTCTTGTATTTGGCATGGGCGTTTGCTATTTCTGGCCTACCATGCTTGGTTTCGTAGCAGAATATTTACCCAAAACAGGAGCCGTAGGCCTCAACCTCATGGGTGGTGCGGGCATGTTTGCTGTTTCTATGTACACCATGGTGATGGGTAGCAAATACGACAGCCTGCTGCTGCAAAAACTGCCCGCTGGCAGCTCACTCGCCGATTACACTGCCGCCCCCGCTGGTAGCGAAATGGCCAATGCTTTGGTAGCCGCTAAAACCGCTGCCGGTCCGGAAATTATCAACCTTACACTAATCATTCCCATAGCACTGGTTGTGGCCTTTGCTGGCTTGTTTATTTATATGCGGGGCAAAAGCAAGCCTTCACTTTCGTAAGTATTTTCAACATCTTGTATCATGAGCAGTCGCAGATCTGTTATTAAAAACATTGTTGCCGGCACGGCAGGTATTGGCCTGCTCGGCGCTTCGCAGCAAGCATTGGCCAAAGCCATGGAAGACCAACCACTCAAAGGCAACATCAACCACAGTGTGTGCCGCTGGACGTACGATTTTTTATCGCTGGAAGAGTTGTGTGTACTGGCCAAAGAAATTGGCATCAAAGCCATCGACTTGATTGGCCCGAAAGATTGGCATATCCTCAAAAAGCACGGCCTCGACAGCAGCATGTGCAATGGCGCCGAAATTAATCTGGTAGATGGTTGGAACAATAAAGACAACCACGCCAAACTCATTCAGAGCTACTCCGAACATATTGAACTGGTATCGAAAGCCGGTTATAAAAACCTCATCTTTTTTACCGGCAACCGCCGTGGCATGGATGATGAAACTGGCATGCAAAACACAGTGGAAGGGCTCAAGAAAATTGTAGGCCTTGCCGAAAAAAAAGGTGTGGTGTTGCAGTTGGAATTGTTCAATAGCAAGATTAACCACAAAGACTACATGGCAGATAAAAGTGCCTGGGGTGTAGACATGTGCAAACGCATTGGCAGCGAAAACGTAAAGCTGTTATACGATATCTATCACATGCAAATCAATGAAGGTGATGTTATTCGTACCATTCAAGATTTTCACCCCTACTTCGGGCATTATCATACGGCGGGTGTGCCGGGTCGTCATGAAATTGACGATACACAAGAGCTGAACTATCCTGCCATTATGCAAGCCATTGTAAAAACGGGTTACAAAGGCTACGTGGCACAGGAATTCATTCCGGTTGCTACCGATAAAATCGCTTCGCTGAAAGACGCCATCCGGCGTTGCGACGTGTAAACTCATCCATCAGAAAAATTCATCCAGAAACCATAATAGTAAAACGGACATGGCAGAAAATACCTACGATGCAATTGTAGTGGGCAGCGGTATCAGCGGCGGCTGGGCAGCCAAAGAACTCACTGAAAAAGGTTTGAAAGTGATTATGCTGGAGCGTGGCCGCAATGTGGAGCACGTGAAGGATTATGTAAACACCAATAAAGACCCGTGGGAGTTTCCGCACCGCGGCGGTCGTACACAAGAAATGGTAGACAACTACCCTGTGCTAAAAC
>JADLHL010000152.1 GCA_020848815.1 Chitinophagaceae bacterium
ATTATTTTTCACAATGCCGGCAGTTATTGCATTCAAAAAAATGAAGCATATCAGCGGAAATATGGACGGCCCAATCCTAATCTGCAGGTTTTGGATGAACTAACAAAGGCGGGAGTAACGATGATGGTTTGTGGGCAGAGCACTGTAAAAAGAAAGCTGTTGCCAGAAGAATTATTGCCACAGGTAAAAATTGCCACTTCGTATATGACGGCCTTTGTTACCCATCAACTCAAAGGTTATGCTGCCATGAAAATGTAGCACTACTTCAACAGCTTGGGCAGCAGTTTGCTAATCTCCATCCAATCGGGGTCTACTGCTGCTACTTTGCCATTTTTGTCAATTAAATAGGTGGTAGGAATCTGGCGGATATTCCATTTGTACGCCACGGCATCTTCTCCTTCTGCAGCATCGTGTACCTGAAGCCAGGTCATTTGGTCCTGTTTAATGGCCCGCTTCCATGCAGCAGTGTTTTGATCTACCGAAATGGCAAGAATTTCGAACCCTTTGGCCTTGTATTGTTCGTATACTGGCTTGGCCATTTTGTTGGAAATACGGCAAGGGCCGCACCAGCTGGCCCAAAAATCAATGAGTACCACTTTGCCACGAAGGCTGCTTAAAGCCACACTATCACCTTGTGCATTTTGCAGCCGGATATCGGGGGCCAATTGCCCTTTTCGGGGAGGCTGCGCCAGCAATGCTGTGCTGAACAATAAGCAAGAAAGCAGGGCAGCAAAAAATAACTGATTGATTTTCATAATAATTGATGCAAAATGGCGTGGCTAAATTACAGCCGTATTGGCTTGGCTTGTTGCTGGCAATTTGTTAACCTTGCTCAGCCAGAGTTTAAATATTGGCAATAAAAGTCTTTTGATTAGCCCCTCGCCTTTTCCACATATCCACCAAAACGGTGAAAAAACCAGAATTTTAGTGGATAATGTTTGGCAGCGATGGCCATTACTCCTACTTTTGCAGCCCTAATTTCTGGATGGGTCATGTCTGGCAAAAGAACGTACGATATTGCATTTGTAGGATTAAAGCCAGGCGAGCACCAGTTCAGTTATGAAATTACGGACAAGTTCTTTCAAGATTATGATGAGCAGGACTTCACCGAAGTAAATGCCACCGTAAAGTTGAATTTGGATAAAAAGACAGGTTTCTTTCTACTCAAATTTGATGTTGGTGGATCACTTAAAGTCATTTGCGACCGCTGCGGCAATAACCTGCCCATGCAGTTGTGGGATGAGTTTAAAATCGTAGTGAAGTTGGTAGACAACCCGGACGAAATGAACGATCAGGAAGAAGATCCTGATGTGTATTACATCGACCGCAATGAAAGCCACCTGCACCTGAGTGATTGGATTTATGAGTTCATCAACCTAAGCATTCCTATGACACGCATGTGTAATGATGCTGAAATTGGTGGCCCTTACTGCAACAAAGAGGTATTGGAAACACTCAATAAACTTCGCCCCAGCGAAGAAAATCACAACACTATCTGGAAAGACTTGGACAAATTCAAGGGACTTGAAGAAAACAGTAATTAATAAACGCTTTTGATAACTTTTAATTAGATCCGTTATGCCTAATCCGAAACGACGCCATAGCCAGCAGCGCAGCGCAAAACGCCGTACGCATTACAAAGCCGTTGCAGCTACCCTGAGTGTAGACAGTGCTACCGGCGAAACACATGTTCGCCACCGTGCACATGTTAGCGAAGGAAAGCTGTACTATAAAGGCCAGGTGGTGGCTGAGAAGTCTCCCATCA
This sequence comes from Chitinophagaceae bacterium, assembly GCA_020848815.1. Lineage (GTDB taxonomy): Bacteria > Bacteroidota > Bacteroidia > Chitinophagales > Chitinophagaceae > Phnomibacter. The sequence goes on from JADLHL010000152.1 coordinate 1,766, forward strand.
AGAAATAATTCCCATTCTTAATGGTTAAGGTGACACTTTGCTAAAAGGTGTCACCTTTTTATTATTTTCCGCACCTTATGAAGATAGCATTGGACATGATGGGCGGCGACTATGCCCCCCTTGAAGCGGCGAAAGGAATAAAGCAGTACCTGGCTACCCCAAGAGCTGGTGTACAAATTCAATTGTTGGGTGTTGCAGCCGATGTGGCTGAAGCATTGGCTACAGTTGGATTGACAGGCCATGAACAACTCCACATTGTAGACTGCCCGGAAATTATAGGCTACCACGAGCACCCGGTAAAAGCATTGAAAGGAAAACCTCAATCTTCCATTTCTGTAGGGTTTGGCATGCTGGCCATGGGCAAAACCGATGCCCTCATTAGTGCGGGCAATACTGGTGCCATGCTGGTGGGCAGTATGTTTTCATTGAAGCTTTCTGCGGGTGTGTTGCGCCCTACTATTGCTACCATTATTCCACGTGAAGGAGGCAAAACAGGTCTCTTGCTCGATGTGGGCATCAACAGTGATTGCAAGCCAGAAAACCTGGATCAGTTTGCCATTATGGGCACTGCTTATGCCAGAGAAATTTTGGGCATAGACAACCCATCTGTAGGCCTGCTCAATATTGGTGAAGAAGAAGGGAAAGGCAATATGCTGGCACAAGCTGCTTATCCATTGCTAAAGGCCAATACACATATCCGTTTTGTGGGCAATGTGGAAGGCCGTGATATTCTGGAAGACAAAGCAGATGTAATTGTGTGTGATGGTTTCACGGGCAATGTATTGTTGAAAATGATGGAATCTATTTATCCGATTACACAACGTCAGGGCATCAGTCATCCATACTTCGATCGCTTTCATTTTGAACAATATGGCGGCACGCCAGTATTGGGTGTAGAAAAGCCCGTCATCATTGGTCACGGCGTTTCGCAAGAAGAAGCATTCTGCAATATGATTTTGGTGGCAGAAAAAATGATTACCACCAACTTCATTGGCAAACTGGCCGCAGAAATTGAAGTAAATCCGGGTACTGAAAACGAAGTACCGGCGCCGTAAGTTTAACGCATAAATTTCGCCCAAATAATCAGGGCTATGGCCACAGCGGCCACAATCATAGGAAGCAACCACCACCGGTCGGTTGCTTTTTCTTCTTGGCCGTAGTAGGCTTCCATTTTGGTGCTGTTTGTTTCTACATCGCCCACCACCATTTGGTGTACTGCACCCTCTCTAATCACTCTTTCGGCAGCAATAGACTCAAACCCTGTTTGAAGCGGTGCTGGTAAAAAAACAACTTGATTGTCTTGCTGATGTAAAGTACCAAAGGCACCAATCGCAACAGCATCACCTTGCTGTAGTTGCTGTGCAGTTTCATTTTGCCACAGCATTACTTTTTCAAAAGCCTCTTCTTCAGTTGATTGCAGTTGCTGTGCTACGAAACGCACCAAAGGCTGCATGCTTATTGCATTATCTGCAGTTAATTGCTCGAAAGACAACGCTGCTGGAGGCGGCACAAATGCACGTTCTGCTACATCGTACTGAGCGGGTTGTGAAGCTACACGGATGACTCCAACACCATCCAGTGGCAGTTCTTGATGCGACAGCAGAAATTCGTTCAGCAATGCGTTCATGCCAACAAATTAACAGGAACTGAATCAGATGAGCAAAACTGCCCGGTTAGAAATGGAAAATGGCACCGCCCAAGGCCTGAAAGCCAAACACCCGGTACTGATTCCAACGCTGGTAATCCTGATTCACAATGTTGTTGAGTTGCAACCAGAGCTTTACTTTTTTGTGTACGTCGAACTCAAGTCCTGCATTCAAATCCAATGCTGATTTACCTTTTTTATCATCGCCGGTTTGGTCGCGGTACCAGGCGCCATTGATGGTATACAAGTCGGCTTTGAAACGCAGATCTTTCAAAATGAGTACTTGCACCGAAGAACGCAATTCAAAAGGCAGCAAACCATAGGCTTTGGGTGCAGCATCTATGTCGTTGTAAATATTTACCTGCAGGCTGTTGGTCCAGTTGAGCTTTTGCCCTTGCTGATACACCAGTTCACCAGCAATAAATACGCGGTTCAAATCCAGCTCCCGAAGGATTTGAAAACTACTACCATCTTTGCTATCATTTACAAACAGTGGCACATTGCTTTGCTTGCCTACACCGGCTTTTACCCGAAAGCCGAGGTTTTCATTCACGTTCGACTTTACCGCAGCAAATATTTCGCTATTGCGGGTATTGGTGAGGCTATCAGGCTGCTGAATCCATGGATTGAATGCCGCCAAAGAACGGAAGGTTTGCTCGTCATAGTATCCACGAACTCCGGCCTGTAACACGAGGTTTTTTTCATTGAGCAAATATTCAACCGAGACATCGGGCAGCAACTTAAATACCTTGTTGTTCCATGACGGAATAATGCCTGCCTTGACAGAAATATTTTCTTTCAACTGCAACTGCGCATTCACCGGAATCATGAACAGGTTGTTGCTAAAATCAGCTTTGTTGCTTCGAAAAGAAGACAACATGCCTTTGATGCCTACAGTTACACTGGCATTGTCGCCAATGGTTTTGGTGATAGGTGCTTCAAAACGAACCGCCGTTTCCTGTGCATCATATTTATCCGAAAAGAAATGCGCATCAACCTTGGCATCATAACTCACACCGGCATCTCCGGCAATGCTGTTGCCCAAACCAGCACCCACAAAAATGGTATTGTATTGCAAGGCCATCGAATCGAGCACTGGTGGCGTTGCCTTAGGCTCCCAACCATAGCGCTGCGTTTGCTGGCCCTGATAACCGCCATATAAATGCAGTGAATTGTTTTGCTTCATGTGCAGCCACAGATTGCCTTTTACACCATACTGTGCGGCTTTCTGATAATCGAGATTGCCTTTAGAACTGGTGTAATTTCCTTCCACGCTGCCGTTCGATTTTTCGCCATTGCCAAACGAAGCCAGTGCTTGCAAAAAAGGTGTACTGAAATTGCCGAAGCCTGCTTTTACATACACGGAAGGTGCTGCATTTTTCAACGTACTATCTTCCTGAAAAGCCAACGGACGCAACGGTGCCGGCACAAAATTGAACGCCAGGTTTTGCGATGGAATTTTATAACTGAGTTTGGGCCTTGCACTATCTGTAGGCGTAGCACTGGCTGTAAAACCAAACTTCTGTTGTTGCTGCAAACTGGGTTTGAAGGAAGACGTGATTTCGATGGTTCTTCGTTTCACCGTATCCTGTGCGGTAGCTGTTTGAAAACCTGCTACACACAGCAGCAATACAAACAGGTGATGGATTGATTGATATCTGCGGTTCATTACTGCCCTCCTATTTTTGATGCTGCTGCACTCATGCTTTCGGCCTTGGCCA
>JADLHL010000153.1 GCA_020848815.1 Chitinophagaceae bacterium
AGTTACCTGTGGGAGAAAGCCGGGTGAGGGCCGCTTCAAAAACTTATCAGAGGAGTGCTTGGTAGACTTACCCGGAAGAACCTTAGTGCCGGCCGTGCCACACGTACCGGCGATTGATTCTCTGGCCACCGAAACCGGTGGTAAAGGGTACAAAAAAAGCTCATCCGGATAAGTCAGGATGAGCTTGATAGTATGCTAATACGATTTGTAATCAAACTTGATCTCTGACTTATCTCTCTCCGTTCACCGGCCGAAACCAGTGTACAGGATGGAGTTGGCACCTTCTATCAGACGAGTACTCCGATAGGGTTGCCAAGGCTTCACAGGGCCATTTCCCTCTGCCTTTCTTGATAAGTTGTTTTGAAAGAACTGCCGCAAATGTAATAGGCTGCTTTCCGAATTTCCAAAACTTTTTTTGAGACTGTTGCAAAATTCAGCGTTCAAAAAAGCAGGAAAGAAAAAAATCCGCAATCGATTTCATGCTTGCAAACCCTTGTGGCACAAGGCTTCAGACCAATCAGGAGGCGTGCCATTTGTTAATGTTCACTAAGTTGGTGAAAATTATTTTTTCTATTTCAGTACCCGCTTCTAATTTTACCCTCGCTAATACGAAATCAATTTTGTTCTCTGATGAAAAGGGTGAGCCTAAATAGTTGTTGTTGGTAAACGGTACCGTTCTCCGTTTTACCCGCAACATATTCAACAAAAAAACCTGAATCATCAGTACACATGAGCCAACTTCAAGGAGCAGCACAACTGGCCCAATTTGAGGCCTTGCTGCAACCGAATGACCCCACTGCTACACTGGCCGCTGCTGCACATGCATGGCCGGGTGCTGTTGTATTGTCTACCAGTTTTAGTTGGGAAGATCAAATCATTACGCACCTCATTGCGGAGGCCAATTTGCCCATCGGATTGTTTACGTTGGACACTGGCCGTTTGTTTCCGGAAACCTATTCTACCTGGACAGCCACACTGGAAAAATACCAACTGCCCATTACCGCTTATTATCCGCAAGCCGATGGCTTGCAATCGTACGTGGTGGCCAATGGCCCGAATGCTTTTTATGAATCCGTAGCGCTGCGGCAGCAATGCTGTCTCATTCGCAAAGTAGAACCCTTGCAACGGGCACTGGCGGGCAAAAAAGTATGGATCACCGGCATTCGTGCTGCGCATTCGCCCAACCGGAATGACATGCAACAATTAGAATGGGACGCAACGCATCAGGTAGTAAAATATCATCCGCTGCTGCACTGGTCTACAGAGCAAGTAACGGACTTTATTCAACAGCATCATATACCAGCCAACCCCTTACACCAAAAGGGTTTTGTAAGCATTGGCTGCGCCCCTTGTACCAGAGCCGTAAAGCCCGGCGAAGACTTTAGAGCCGGCCGCTGGTGGTGGGAAGATGCCAGCAAAAAAGAATGCGGCCTGCATGTACACAGCGCCTGATTTTAAAAAACAGCACTCGCAATGTGCTATAAATACAACAGCATTCATGAGCAGTTATTCATTTGATTATTTAGACCACCTCGAGTCGGAAGCCATACATATTATGCGGGAAGTAGCCGGACAGTTTGAACGTCCAGCCCTGCTGTTTAGTGGTGGTAAAGATTCTATTTGCCTGGTGCATCTCGCATTGAAAGCATTTCGCCCCGGAAAGTTTCCATTTCCGTTGGTACACATCGATACCGGTCACAACTTTCCGGAGGCACTCGCCTACCGCGATGCACTGGCTGAAAAAATTGGTGAACGTTTGATTGTTCGTCAAGTGGGCGATACCATTCAGCGCCAGCAACTCACTGAACCGAAGGGCAAGTTTGCCAGCCGCAATGCGTTGCAAACCTATACCCTGCTCGAAACCATTGAAGAGTTTGAATTTGATTGCTGCATTGGTGGTGCCCGCCGCGATGAAGAAAAGGCGAGGGCCAAAGAAAGGGTGTTTAGTGTGCGGAATGAATTTGGTGAATGGGATCCCAAACAACAACGCCCAGAACTGTGGAGTACTTACAATGGTCGCATTTCGAAGGGCGAAAATGTACGAGCCTTCCCCATCAGCAACTGGACAGAGTTAGATGTATGGAATTACATCCGTCGCGAAGGCATTGAATTGCCATCCATCTACTTTGCTCACGACCGTGAAGTGCTGGTGCATGACGATCAACTCATTGCCGTTTCAGATTTCATACAAATAGAAGCAGGCGATGTGGTAGCCGTGAAGAAAGTTCGCTATCGTACTGTTGGTGATATGACTTGTACTGCTGCTGTTGAAAGCCACGCTGCTACACTGGATGAAGTGGTGAATGAAATCATTGCCACACGCATCAGCGAAAGGGGTGAAACCCGCATCGACGACCGCGTAACCGAAGCGGCTATGGAAGACAGAAAGAAAAACGGATACTTCTAAAACGTGATGATGTCTGATGTACGATGGCTGATTTTGTAAGCAGCGATTCGGTGATTAACTTATAGACCAAAATCGCCGGAACATGACAAGACAAGAACTAGAAAACCGTACAAAGAAATTTCATGTAGATGTAATTAAGCTCTGTAATGATTTTCCAAAAAATGCAGCAGGATTTGAAACAAAAAGACAACTCATCAGATCGGCAGGAAGTGTTGGAGCCAATTACAGAGCCAGCAAAAGAGCTAAGTCAACAGCAGACTTTATACATAAAATTGAGATAGTAATTGAAGAGGCAGATGAAAGTCATTATTGGTTAGAAATTGTAAAAGAATCTGAGCTAATTCAATCCGAAGGATTAGATCGGTTAATTCAAGAAGCTAATGAACTGACAGCGATATTCACTGCAACCGATAAAACAGCAAAAGCAAACAGAGATAATTTGAAAACATAGTTTGATGTGTTTCCCAAATCAGACATCACACATCAGACATCAAAAAATAAACACATGGATTTACTTCGATTTATAACCGCCGGTAGTGTTGATGATGGCAAGAGTACTTTAATTGGTCGTTTGCTGTACGACAGCAAGAGCATATTGGTAGACCAACTGGAAGCCATAGAACGGCAAACCAAAAACAAAGCCAATGGCGAAATTGATTTGGCATTGCTGACGGATGGACTTCGTGCCGAACGTGAACAAGGCATCACGATTGATGTGGCTTATAAATACTTTTCTACGCCCAAACGCAAATTCATTATTGCGGATGCGCCGGGCCACATTCAGTACACCCGCAACATGGTGACGGGTGCCAGCAACTCTGAACTCATCATTGTACTCATAGATGCCCGCCAAGGCGTGGTGGAACAAACACGCCGCCACAGCATCATTGCTTCGCTGCTGCGCATTCCCAAAGTAGTGGTAGCCATCAACAAAATGGACCTTGTTGATTTTTCTGAAGACGTGTACAACAACATCGTAATTGACTACACACAGATTGCAGCAAAACTGGGCCTGAAAGATGTAACCTATGTACCCATTTCTGCACTCAATGGTGACAACATCGTTGACAAAACCGACAGCATGCCCTGGTACAAAGGGCTGCCATTACTCGAGTTTTTGGAAACAGTTGAAATAGCAGAAAACATCAACCTCTCACAAGGTCGTTTTCCTGTACAATATGTCATTCGTCCACAAACAGAAGAACTGCACGACTACCGTGGCTATGCCGGCAAAATCATCAGCGGCACTTATAAAGTAGGCGAACCGGTAACCATTCTGCCTGCAGGCATTCAATCAACTGTCGACCGTATAGAACATAACTTCAAAGACGTGACAGTAGCACATGCGCCACAAAGTATTGTGCTGCATCTTACAGATGATGTAGATGTAAGCCGTGGCGATGTAATTGTGCCCACTGCTTTCTTGCCTAAACAAAGCAATGAACTGGAGGTACTGCTTTGCTGGATGGATACCAAGCCCTTGCTGAGTGGCAACAAATATCAGCTGCAACTCAACAGCAGCCGTGTACGTGCCGTGGTAAAAAACATTGAATACAAAATTGATGTGAATACGCTGGAGAACATCCCCTTTGATGGCAGTGTAAAACTCAATGAAATTGTGAAAGCGACCATTCGTACAGCAGTAGCATTGCCCTACGATAGCTACGCAGATTTACGTGCCAACGGCGGCGCCATCCTCATCGATGAAACAAGCAACATCACCGTAGGTGCCTGCATGATTCAGTAATCAAAGACCAAAAGAATTTTTGGCATATAGCCGCATCATTATTGTTCACCTTTTTAGTGAAATCAACTTGACAACATTCACACCAACGCCCACAGGAAAAGTCATCATTATTGGTGCCGGCCCCGGCGACCCGGAATTGCTGACGATAAAAGCAGCCCGGCATTTGGCACAAGCCGATGTGGTGCTGGTTGACCGATTGGTCAACCCTGCCATTACGCAGCAGTTTGCAGCACAAGCCATCATTATTCCTGTAGGCAAGCAATGCCGTAAAGACAAGAGTACACCGCAACTTACCATCAACGAATTGCTGGTACATCATGCCCGCAGGCACCGCAATGTGGTACGTTTAAAGGGCGGAGATATCAGCATTTTCAGCAACATATTAGATGAACTGGAAACACTTGAGGCGCACCAAATTGCTTACGAACTGGTGCCTGGTGTAACAGCAGCATTAGGCACTGCCGCAGTGGCTGGCGTACCACTTACAGCAAGAAACATTTCGAGAGGCGTTCGTTTGCTCACCTACTATAACCATGATGCCGTAGATGAAGCCGAATGGCAAAACCTTGCCAACACCAGCGACACATTGGTGTTTTACATGAGTGGCGAAACCTGTTTCACACTTGCGGAAACACTGATGACACATGGCAAAAAAGGCGACACACCTATATTGCTGGCAGAGCAAGCCACAACGCCATTGCAACAGTTTCAGTTGAGCACACTTGCCAATTGTAGTTCCGAATGGCAGCAGCATCGCTTTCTATCACCGGCATTACTCATCATTGGCGAAGCTGCACAACTGCACAAGCGTTTCATGTGGACCAGCAACGCACAAACCAATACAGAATTTTTTGACCCGGTAACCGTGATACCAACAGTACCCGCAGCCAAAACTGCTGAAACCGTTACCATAGTTCGTTAATCCATCTCAATTACTCCATCATGTTGGCTCCCGCAAAATTGCAACAATTACATGCCCTCATTGACCAAAGCACTTCGGAAGAGTGGTTGTGGATGAGTGGCTACCTCGCAGGATTGGCCAGAGGAAACGACGCTGCGCAACTGCCGCCTGCTAGTAATAAAGCCACTGCGAATGGCATCGTAACCGTACTCTACGGCACGGAAACCGGCAACTCCAAAAAAGTGGCCACTACCCTCGCCGGCAAACTGAAACAAGCCGGAAGAAAAACAAAATTGGTTGCTGCCGAACAATACAAACTGCAACAACTGAGTGCTGAAGAAACCTTGCTCATTGCCATCAGCACACAAGGTGAAGGAGAACCACCTGCCAACGCAAAAGCATTGTATGAATACTTACATCAATTGCAAACACCATTGCAGGGTTTGCAATATGCGGTGGTTGCCTTAGGCAGTAAATCATACCCTTTGTTTTGCCAGGCCGGTATTGATGTGGATGCACAGCTCAAAAGACTGCAGGCCACAGCCATCGCTCCCATTGCGCTATGCGATGATGATTATGAACCTGTAGCCGATGCGTGGATGAGTAATGTACTCACTGCATTGCAACAGCAGGCACCGGTAGCAAAACCTGCAGCATCAGTGATTTCGGTACAAAGCAGTGGCAAAAAAACGTTCACCGCTACTCTCGGTGTCAATCAATTGCTGAACGATACCGGCAGTAATAAAAAAGTACATCACCTGGAATTTGATTTACCTGAGGAGTTGGTGTATTTACCGGGCAACGCTGTGGGCATTACCCCGCATAACTCCGAATCCGTTGTAGCGCAAATTATTCAATTGCTACAGGTACAACCCGATGCTGTGTTCAGTTTCAAACAACAAACAGCATCAGCCAAACACCTGCTCACACAGGCCGTTAGCATCACTCACCTTACTACCGCTGTGGTAAAAAAATATGCGCAGCTCATTCAAACAGATATTCCGGACACCCGCATCGATTTGTTTGATTTGCTGCGCATTTATCCCTGGCCTTCAGAGTTTGCAGCGCAACAACTGTTTGACATTCTCAATCCCATTACACCAAGACTCTACACCATTTCTTCATCACCCAACACCCACCCGGGGCAAATACATTTGACAGCTGCTTTGCATGAATTTGATACAGAAGAAGGAAGCAAACATGGTTTTGGTTCTGCCTATGTAACGCAACTCAAACCGGGCACCAAAGTGGACATGTTCCTGCATCAGCAAAAACATTTTCAAATTCCCCGCTCCGATCGTCACCTCATAATGCTGGCTTATGGCACAGGCATAGCACCGTTTCGCAGTATGGTGGCCGAAAGAGATG
>JADLHL010000154.1 GCA_020848815.1 Chitinophagaceae bacterium
AGTTTGGGCAATCTGTATGCAGGTGCCAATAAGTGGCATGTTGATTTCAATCCTTCAGCCCTGATTGCCGCCAGGCCCATCCCCATCATTGATGTGGATGCAGCCATGGTGAATGGTGAAATCTTTTTACCTGAAGCACAAATGCTGTCGCTGCCGGCTGGCACAACTACCTTTACGTTATTGGTCAACAATCTCAATTTCGATGGCTCGCCAGGCAGTGAATTGTGGTATCGCTTGCAGCACGAATCTGATACCGGATGGCACAGGGTAGGAGATGGCAAAATATTGTTTGCCAACCTGGGCCCCGGCCGTTACACACTCGATATTCGTGGGCCCATCGATTTGGTGACAATGCCATACAGTTGTACTGTTGAGATTGCCGCTTTCTGGTATCAACAATGGTGGTTTTATGCATGCTGTGTAGTAATAGCAGCCTTGCTGTTGTGGTGGTTGGTTCGGAGGCAAATGCGCCAACAACGAATAGCTGCATTGCATGAAAAACAATTGAAAGAAGCACAGATGCAGGCACTGCGTACGCAAATGAATCCACACTTTGTATTCAATAGTTTGAATAGCATCAACAGTTTTATACTCGATCAAAAAACAGATGAAGCCAGCGAATACCTGACCACCTTTAGCAAACTACTGCGCAATACATTGGAACTAACCCGAAACAATACGGTAAAGCTGGACCGCGAATTGGCTGCACTGCAACTCTATATCGATTTGGAAAAAACAAGAGTGCCGCATTTTGATTATCGGATAAGCATCGGTGAAACTGTACAGCCCGATATGATAGAAGTGCCTCCACTGATATTACAACCCTTTGTAGAAAATGCGATTTGGCATGGATTGGGCAACAAAAAGGAAACTGGACATTTACACATCAATGTTCAGCTGTGTGAGCCAAGCGTAGCATTAATTACCATTGCAGACGACGGTATTGGAAGGGCTGCAACACAGCATATACAAAAATCACATACATCGCTGGGTATCGAGATTACAGAACATCGGTTGAAAATGCTGAACGCAGCAAACCAAGTGTTGTACGAAGATTTGTACAGCAACGGAAAAGCAGCAGGCACCATGGTAAAACTCTATTTACACCTACACTAAAACGGCTACATGATTAACGCAGCTATTATTGACGACGAATTCCATGGCATCAATGCATTGTCTCGATTGTTGCAAAAGCATTGTCCTGAAATAAACCTGTTGTTTACCACACAACAACCGGAAGAGGCCTCACATTTGCTCAATCAACATCAACCGGATTTAGTGTTTTTGGATATCGATATGCCCAGGCTGAATGGCATTGCTTTATTGCAGCAGCTGAGCAATATTCCCTTCAAAGTTATTTTTACCACGGCCTACGATCAGTATGCCATTCAGGCCATCCGCATGAATGCATTGGATTATCTGCTCAAGCCCATTGACAAAACAGAATTGCGCAATGCTGTGGATCAGTACCTGCAGTTTCAGCAGCATACCAGTCTTGTGCAAGTGGCTTCGTTGCAGCGCATGCAGCAAGGGCACACTATTGATACGCTGGCTGTAACCACCGGCCAGGGCCTGAGTTTTGTGAAGCTGGAAGAAATAGTAGTGCTGGAAGCAATTAGTTGCTACACCCAAATTGTACTGCAGGATGGGAAGAAATTATTAGTGAGTAAAACACTGGCTTTATTTGAAGAAACCCTGCAGCATCAGCCTCAGTTTTTCAGGGCACACAAATCATATATGGTGAATGTAAAGGCCGTGGTTCAATACATTCGAGGCGAAGGTGGCGAATTGCTGTTACGCAATGGAATGCGCATAGCACTGAGCAGGCAAAAAAAGCAGGAGTTTCTGGCACTGTTTACTAAAATTTAGGACGTTGATGCCAGTCGATGAGAAAGAGTAAAAACTTCCTCGTTATTTTGATAGAAACAGTGCTATGTAAGTTTGATGCAGCGCAAAACCTTCCTTGTTTGTATAAATAAGTTATTACTATGATCATTCACCACGTTTTCTTTTGGCTCAAAGAACCCGATAATGCGGCCCATATTACCGGGTTGAAAAATGGATTACAAACACTGACTGCTATTCCTCAGGTAAAGCAATTGCTTATAGGCGGGCCGGCTTCTACCGAAAAGCGCCCTGTTGTCGACAACAGCTATCAGGTATCAGAACTCATGTATTTCAATAGCCTCGAAGATCAGGCGGCCTATCAGGCGCATCCTATCCATCAGGCATTTGTGCAAGCGTGCAGCCACTTGTGGAGCAATGTGCTGGTGTACGATATGGCTGTCGATCAATAGCCGTTTACTCAATCATGCTGTAAATCCACTATTTTGGTGAGTGCTATCAGCTATTTTTCTCTTTAGTTCGCCACTCATTGTAAACTGCCCCTCCTTTTATGAAAAAAAATATCATCCTTGCCTTTGTATTGCTTACTACTGCGCAGGCATTTGCACAAACAAAAACGGATAGTACTCAACAGCAACAAGCATACATGAATATGTACCGCCGGTCGCTGGAGTACGACGATATGAGCAGTGCCGCCTATGCCCTCACCGGCTACCTGATGCATGGTGGTGCGGCGCAGTTTAAAGACACACTGGCCGTTGTCTATTATCGCTTAGGCAATCTCAATGGCGCTTATAAAATGGCCAATGAAATCAATCAGGCTAACCCCAAAGACATCACGGCACTCACTTTGCTGGCCGACATTACCGGCCGTGCCGGTGATACCAAGGCCAGCCTCGATTGGTACGAAAAACTGTGTGCCCTTTCGCCGGAGCCATACAACTTTTATCAGCTGGCTACCCGCCAGTTTTTGCTGGAACGCATTGGTGAGTGCAAAGCCTCGTTGAATAAAGTGGTTGCCGATTCGGCCAAAGCCCGACAAGAAAAAGTATCACTGGAAATAAGCGCCGGCAATAATGAGGCGGTGCCTGTATTGGCTGCAGCGTACAACATGCTCGGGGCGCTGGCTTTCAGAGAAAAGCAAAATGCTGAGGCAAAAAGGTTTTATGAACTGGCGGTGAAAGAGTTTCCTGAGTTTGTAATAGCCCGGCAAAACTTGCAAAGTATGCAGCCTGCAGCTCCAAAACCGGCAGCTGGCAAGCCTGCGGCCAAGCCAAAAAATCAGTGATAATCAATGTTTTCGAACATTGCCATCAAAAAAAAGCGTTGAAATCCTTGATTTGTTTGGTTTTTATTTTGCAGAAAAGATGCTCACCCCTACCTTTGCCGTCCTAAAAAATGCGCCATGAACCAGGATGCAATCAAGTTTATACACGAACAACTGACTACCGCCAACGAACTTCCAAAGTTTAAGGCTGGAGATAATATTACCGTTAACTACAAGGTAGTGGAAGGTGCTAAAACACGTATCCAGAGCTTCAAAGGCGATGTGATTAAGCGTCAGGGCACTGGTGCTACTGCAAGCTTCACTGTTCGCAAGGTAAGCGACGGTGTAGGCGTAGAGCGTACCTTCCCTGTAGTAAGCCCTCACATTGAAAGTGTTGTGCTCAATAAAGTTGGTAAAGTACGTCGTGCCCGTTTGTTCTACCTGCGTGAACGCAGTGGTAAGAGTGCACGTATCAAAGAAAAACGCTACACTGCAGAATAATCTGCAGCCAAACAATACGAAGAGGAACGCCATGCGTTCCTTTTTTTATGGCATGCGGAGCTAGAATGGCAAAACCTGTACATTTAGCCACGCAACTATTACCTTTACATTCCAAAAAAAATAGAATCATGTTGTCAACTTTGCTGTTAAGCATGCCCGGTGGAAGTGAGTGGATCCTTATCGTACTGGCTGTACTCATCCTTTTTGGTGGCCGTAAGATCCCCGAGTTTATGCGTGGTTTGGGCCGCGGTATCCGTGAGTTCAACGATGCCAAATCGAACGTGAAAAAAGAAATTGAAGATGGCATGAATGATAAAGAGAAAAAAGCAGAAGCTTAATTCTTTCATTCCTTTCCTTCTATAATGTACTTTCAAAAAAAGCAGATGCTTGCTAGCTGTAGCAGCTTCTGCTTTTTGTATTATCCCCCCAGCGTATGTCGTTTCAGTTTTCAGGCATTAGCCAATATCATCAGCAGTTACAGGCTGGCTCCGTGTCCTCTGAGGATGCGGTACAGCATTTCATTCAACAAATAGCCAATGCCAAACCGCTCAATGCCATCCTGCATGTGTTTGAGCAAGAAGCCAAGGCGCAGGCTGCTGAACTGGATGCTGCTTTAGCTGCCGGTAAACCGCTGTTGCCACTGCATGGAGTGGTAGTCACCATTAAAGATGTGCTCAACTACGAAGGGCAGCCAGTAACGGCAGGTTCCCGCATGCTCGAAGGTTATCGGGCTGTGTATTCTGCTACTGCCGTTAAACGGTTGCTGGATGCTGGCGCCATCATTATTGGTTCTACCAACTGCGATGAGTTTGCCATGGGAAGCACCAACGAAAACTGTGCTCATGGAGTGGTGCGCAATGCTGCCGATTCTAACCGGGTACCCGGTGGCTCATCGGGTGGGGCAGCTGTAGCCGTGCAGGCTGGCTTGTGTATGATAGCCATTGGCAGCGATACTGGCGGCTCTGTACGGCAGCCGGCCGATTATTGCGGTGTAGTGGGCCTCAAGCCAAGTTATGGCCGCATTAGCCGCTATGGCCTCATTGCATACGCCAGTTCTTTTGATTGTGTAGGGGTGTTGGGCACGAATGTAGCCGATGTAGCCACAGTATACGATGTGCTGGCTGGCCCCGATGGGTTGGACAGTACGGCTATGCAGGATGAACCAACTCCTGCTGCTACGCAATTAGCAACACCACAAAAGCCATTGCGATTTGCCTGGCTGCAGCCCACTTTGGGCGAAACGAGCCCTGATGCCGAAATACAAACCGCAATCCGCAACACTTTTGCACAACTGGAAGCGGCTGGTCATACTGTTACGGCCGTGCCATTTGATTTGATGGAATACATTGTGCCCACCTATTATGTGCTTACCACGGCGGAAGCCAGTAGCAACTTGGGCCGCTTTGATGGCATTCGCTACGGGCATGCCGCCAACGGCAATGCGGATGATTTAACAGCCTTTTACAAGCAGAACAGAAGTGAAGGTTTTGGTACCGAAGTGAAGCGCCGCATTATGCTGGGCACTTTTGTATTGAGTGCCGGTTATTTCGATGCCTATTTTACCAAAGCCCAGCAGGTACGTGCCAAAATTGTGGCTGAAACATCGCTGATTTTCAGTGAGTTTGATGCGATACTCATGCCAGTAAGCCCAACAACGGCGCCATTATTGGGAGAGCTCAACCAAGATCCGGTGAGTATGTATCTGGCCGATATTTATACGGTTTTCGCCAATCTGGCGGGCATTCCGGGCCTGGCTTTGCCGCTGTATAAACACAGCAATGGCATGCCCTTTGGCATGCAGGTGTTGTGCAACCGGGGCGAAGAAGTACTTTTGCACCGCATTGGCGCTTACCTTGAAGGCAGCTTCAAAGTCAACTAAGCCACTGTTCAAACCATTTTCGCATGCAGCAGCGTCGTTCATATTTCAGCACTTTGTTTTTCAGCATAGCCATGCTGATGACGGTTGCAGCAGCTGCCACCGACCCTAAAGTGAAGCCTGCAGAAAAGAAAGACACAACAGCTGGTAAAGGTTTGGAGGAAAAGGGTTTTCGCAATTTGTTTGTGAACACACCCGGCACAAACGGTGTAGCGACAGCGCCCCAGCTCAATCCGCAGGTACAGCCTTTTGTAGAAGATTACCTGAAAAAGCATGAAAAGCATTTGCAATCCATGAAAGGTTGGGCTGGCCCGTATTTTTCTATGATGGATGCCATTTTGCAGAGCTATGGTTTGCCAAAAGAACTGAAATACCTGGCCGTTATAGAAAGCAATTTACAGTCGTATGCGCAAAGCTGGGCAGGAGCTGTTGGACCATGGCAGTTTATGCCAGAAACCGGTCGTAGAATGGGCTTGCGCATTACTTACCGTTACGACGAACGTACCGACTATTATAAGAGCACTCATGCCGCAGCTAAATATTTGCGGGAGCTACACAATCAACTGGGCGATTGGCTGCTGGTGATTGCTGCCTACAATGGTGGCCCCGGCAATGTACAATCTGCCATTCGCAAAAGTGGTAGCCGCGATTTCTGGAAGATGCAGTTTTACCTGCCACAAGAAAGTCGCAACCACGTTAAGAAATTCATCAGTACACATTACATTATGGAAGGTGCTGCCGGGCAAACTACCAGCACCAAAGAAGAGTGGGCCAACCATCAAACTAAGATGGTAGATCAGATTGCAAAAATGCAAACACAGTTGGACCCGGCTGTACTCAACAGTACGGCTACTACAGAAGTTCAGGGCCGTTATAATTCTGTAGTGGTAGCCAATGCGCTGGCCATGGACATCAACACCTTCAATGCATTGAACCCGGGCTTTGATGCCATGGTGAATACAGAAAAAGGATACACGCTGCGCATCCCAACCGACAAGATGGAATTTTTCAAAACCAACCGCTTCAATATCTTGTATCAATCGGTGGTGGCTACTATGCAACAAGCTACCAATCGCAGCACACAGTACCCTGCAACAGAAGCTAAGCCTGCGGCTAAAAAATCATTGAATTAAGTTTTGCTTATTGTGCTTGAAGATTACTCAGCACTTGCTCTATGGCTGCCGACTTCCATCGGCATTCTTCATATTCTTTTTCCGGAACACTGTAATGTGTAATACCACTACCCACATGGTAGTGTAGCAACTTAGCCGTTTGCTCATACACGATACTGCGAATCACCACATTGAAATCGAAATCGCCGTTGGGTTGTATGTAGCCCACAGAGCCAGAGAAAATGCCTCGCTGCCCTTGCTCATATTTATCGATGAGCGACACCACACTCGGTTTGGGCGCACCGGTCATGCTGCCCATTGGAAAGGTGGCTTGTAAAATCTGTGCAAAGCTTGTACCAGGGCGAAGTTCTCCTTCAATGGTGCTTATCATTTGATGCACCTGCGGGTAGGTGTAAATGCCAAACAGCTCAGCCACTTGTACAGAGCCACTGTTGCAAATCTGCGACAGGTCGTTGCGCACCAAATCAACCACCATCACGTTTTCGCTGCGGTCTTTTTCACTTTGCTGCAATTGCTGTTTCAATGTCTCATCTGTATCGGCATTGTATTTATGCCGGCTGGCTGTGCCTTTAATGGGCTGGCTGTACAAGTGTTTGCCACGTTTCATCAGAAAACGTTCAGGGCTGGCACAAGCCAAATAGTTGCTGTCAATTTTGTAATAGCACGAAAATGGATTGGGCGATACTTCGCACAACGACTGATACAATGCTACCGGATCAACCACAGAATCGGGCACTAAAAACTGCTGACAAAAATTAATCTCATAACAATCGCCACGCAAAATGTGCTGCTGCAATGTAGCAATGGCTTGCAGGTATTGTGCCTGCGAGAGAACAGGTGTCATTTGCCCAATGCGCATGCAGCTTTGGGTAGAAGCATTCCCTACATACTGCGATTTGATGGCTTTGAAAATTTCATCGGCTAAGTGAACATCATCAGCATAAATACAAACTGAGTTGTCGTTGCATTGCAGTACTATTTCTGGTACAAACAAGCATGCATCAGCAAAACCATCGGGATGTGGATGCTGCGATTGTTGCTGCATCAATTCGTAAGTGAGGCCGTAACCAAGATGCCCGAAAATCCATTGGCCGCGGTGCAGTTGTGTAAACGCATCTATTTGCGCCAATGCTTTACCGGCTTGTGTTTGCAGCATGGCTTTGGCACCCACAGCCAGCAGGCACTCCTGCTGCTGCCATGGCGATGCGTATTGATGATTGTCTAAAAAACAACAACTGCTGAACTGGTTGGCCCAGCTCAACAGTTGCTGCTTAAATACGCTAAGGTTATGAATGGGGTAAACCTTACCTGCTTGCATGATTTTGTATGCGACTCAATTAGAAGTCGTCTTCGTCGTCAAAGCTATCGCCGCCGTCGCCAAACAGGTCGTCGAACTCATTGAGGTCTTCGTCCAGTTTGAAATCATCTTCTTCATCTTCGCCCTTTTTGCCGCCTTTTTTGGCACCAGATTTTGGCAGGTCGAATTCTTCAAAATCGGGATCCCAGCTATCTTCTTCCTCTTCTTCGCCTTTTTCCCAATCGTCTTCGTCTTCTTCTACCTCGTCTTCGTCCTCATCTTCATCCTTGGCTTTTTTGCCACCCTTTTTCTTAGGGGCATCATCCTCGTCTGCGTCTAAATCATCGTCGTCATCATCTGCTTTTTTACCAGCGATAATGTTGCCCAACAGCTCGTCTATTTCGTCTGCGGGTGTCAGGATATCTTGTTCCAATGTTGCTTTTCTAATAGCCATGTTACGAAGGATTAGAAATGTAAAATTTGGGAGTGAAATTTATTTGGCCAAAAAAATGACGGAACTTTTTTTCAATCATTCAATCCAACTTTTTTTGAACTGTTTTTCTTTTAAAAATTACAAGGGTACAATTTGATCACGACCGGGACCATTACTTACCCATTTTACCGGTGCACCAATTCTTTCGTTGATGAACTGAATATAAGTACGCATGGTTTCGGGTAAATCGTTTTCTGTTTTGCACACGGTAGTGTCAGTATTCCAACCGGGGAATGATTGCAGCACCGGTTCGATATTGGCCTTGCAAATGTCGAACGGAATGTGGTCAGTTTCTACGCCATTTACATTGTATGCTGTGCACACTTGCAATGGAGTGAACTTGTCCAGCACGTCGGCTTTGGTCATTACCACTTTGGTTACACCGTTGATCATGCAGGCGTAGTTGAGGGCTACCAAATCAATCCAGCCGCAGCGGCGAGGCCGACCTGTAGTGGCGCCAAATTCATTGCCTGCTTTGCGCAGTTCTTCGCCGGTTGCGTCGTGCAGTTCGGTAGGGAAAGGACCGCCGCCCACACGGGTGCAATAGGCCTTTGTAATACCGATTACATCACGCACCAATTGAGGCGCTACACCCAAGCCACTCATAACACCGGCAGTAATGGTATTGCTGCTGGTTACAAACGGGAATGTGCCAAAATCGATATCGAGCATGCTGCCCTGGGCACCTTCTGCCAGTACTTTTTTACCAGCCCGTATTTTTTCGTTGATGAAGTATTCGCCATCTACAATATTGAGGCTGCGCAAAAACTCTACTGCTTCAAAAAACTCTTCTTCCCAAGCTGTAATGTCTTCGTTGAAATTATGGTTATCGAGCAGGCGCTGATGCTTGAGGCGCAGCTTGATGTAATTGGTGGTAAAGTTCTTGTCGAGCAGGTCGCCAACACGCAGGCCATTGCGTCCTGTTTTATCCATGTAAGCGGGGCCTATGCCTTTGAGGGTAGAGCCAATTTTGCCATCACCTTTTTGCAATTCGCTGGCCTTATCGAGGGCACGGTGCGTAGGCAAAATGAGGTGGGTACGCTTAGAAATAAACATGTTTTTGCGAACGTCTGCGCCAAATTTGGCTACCGATTCGCATTCTCTTTTCAGGGTTACTGCATCGAGCACCACACCGCTGCCAATAAGGTTGGTGGTGTGGTTGTGAAATACACCGGAGGGGATTTGGTGCAGCACAATTTTTTGGCCGTCTACATACAATGTGTGGCCTGCATTTGGGCCGCCCTGAAAGCGGGCAATAATATCGTAGTTGGGCGCAAAATAGTCTACGATTTTTCCTTTTCCCTCATCGCCCCACTGTAGGCCGAGTATAACGTCAATCATGATTTGTTGGATATGCCTGTTGAACGGCAAAAATAGGAGGTTGCACCCGTGTATAGCCGATAATTGAAGGGAAGATTTAATTTGACAATTTCCTTACTCAATTACTTCTTCAATATGGTATACTGGGCGCTGTTTGGTTTCGAGATAAATGCGGGAAATATATTCGCCCAAAATACCCAAGGCCAGCAGCTGCACCCCGCCCAAAAAATAAATGGGCAGTGTAATGGATGCCCAGCCCGGCGCATTGCGGCCGGTAAGAATGACGAAGATGACCCAAAATGAAGCCAGCAAACTGCCAATAAATACCAGAAAACCAACGTAGGTAATAATTTTCAACGGCACGTTGCTAAAAGAGGTAATACCATTCACCGCCAGGTTCAGCATTTTCCGAAACGGGTATTTAGTTTCGCCAGCAGTGCGGTCTTGACGATCGTAATACACCGTGGCATTGGTAAAGCCCATACGTGGAAAAATGCCTCTCAGAAAAAGGTTCACTTCGCGGTAGCGGCCAAACTCATGCAACACCTGATTGCTCAGTAGCCTGAAATCGGCATGGTTATACACCAGATTTACCCCAAGCTTGTGCATGAGCCCATAAAACCAAAGGGCGGTTTTGCGTTTAAACCAGGTGTCATTGCCACGGCTTTGCCTTACGCCATACACCAGTTGTGCTCCACGCAGGTAAGCTTCCAGCATGGCTTTGGTGCAATGAATATCGTCTTGCAAATCGGCATCCATACTAATCATGCAATCACACTTGCCGGTTACAAAATGCATACCTGCAAGCAAGGCACTTTGGTGTCCGCAGTTGGCACTCAGTTTCAGTGTTTTTACCTGTGCACTTTTGTGCTGTCGCAACAGTTCCAGCGTGTTGTCGCGGCTGCCATCGTCTACAAACAACAGATAGCTTTCGGCGGCTATCAACGATTGAGCAACATAGTCGTTGAGCAACTGCTGCAACCGCTCCACAGTGCTGGCAATAATAGCTGACTCGTTGTAACAAGGTAATACGATGGCTAACAGAGGAGGACGCATGCTGGCTACTTTATAGGGCGGCAAATTAGCGATTTCCGACGGGCTGGCAGATTGCCTACGGTGTGGCTATTACCTTCGCACAAATTTTTTGGGCATGAACAAAACTTATTGGCCACTCTGGTTGCTGCTGATATTGGTGCTGGCAGCGGGTATGTTTTTTCCAAAACTGATGGATACGGATGCGCCGGAATATGCAGGCATTGCCATGCACATGCATCAGCAAAACAACTGGGCCGATATAGTAAACAGAACCTACGAAAATGGCCAAGCCTATGATTATCTCGATAAACCGCATGTGTTGTTTTGGAGTGCATGGCCGGGCTATCAGCTGTTTGGCGCTACCGATTATGGCTACCGATTGGTAAGCATACTCATGAGTTTGCTGGCGGCGATGGCTACTGCAAAACTGGGCGGATTGCTGTACAATAAAAGAGTGGGGCAGGTAGCTGCGCTGATGTTTATGACATCACAAGCCATACTGCTGGCCAACCACGATGTACGTACCGATTCATTGCTCACCAGCTTTGTGGTGCTGGCTGTATGGCAGCTGGTATTGTATATTCAAAAAAATAAATGGCAGCACTTGCTGTGGGCAGGGGCTTTTTTGGCAGGCGGCGTGGGCACCAAGGGTATGATTGCGGTATTGGTAGTGGGTAGTGTTACATTCTTTTACCTGTTGGGTCAGCGTAATTTTAAAACCTTGCTTACATGGAAGTGGGCAATACTGCTGGCATCATTCCTGGTATTTCTTTCGCCGGTGTTGTACTACTATTATCAGCAGTTCGATTTGCATCCGGAGAAGCTGGTGAATGGTAGCTATGGCATGTCTGGCATCAAGTTTCTTTTATGGACCCAAAGTTTTGAACGCTTTGCCGGCGATAGAACTTTTGTAGACAATCCTGAGTTTAGTTTTTTGTTTCACTCGCTGCTGTGGGCCATGCTACCGTGGAGTGTGCTGTGCTATAGTGCTGTGGTGGCCCGGATAAAAGAAGCCGTACAAACCCGAGGCAAATCTTTATGGCAGGTGGAGCAACTCACTTTTGCCGGTGTGTGGGCCATGTTCATTTTCATGTCTATGTCGAGCTTTAAGCTGCCACATTATATCAATGTGTTGTTTCCGTTCATGTCCATTTTTACGGCAGAGTTTGTTCATCAGTTTTTTGAAAAGGGCAATTTCAAAGCACTCCGTATCATCCGCAATTTTCAGTGGGTGATTGTGGGTATTCTAGGTGTATTGTTTGTGGTGCTCAATGGTTGGGCTTTTCCGGTACAGCATTGGGGTGTTGCGTTGGCAATATTGCTGTTTGCCGCCATCATCATCTGGTATTTTTTGCGTACGCCTACCAATTTGTTTGATAAAGCATGGGTACCTTCTGCAGCTACTATATTGCTGGTCAATTTCGGACTGAACCTGAACTTTTATCCGCAAATAGCCCGGTACCAAGGAGGCAGTGCCATGGCCGAGGCAGTAAAAGAAATGCAGGTGGATAAGCAGCAGCTTTTTTTGTACCACACAGTGCTGCGGTCTTTTGACTTTTACCTGCAAGACTGGCGGCCCATGCTAAGTGATACTGCTATTCGTGACCGCATTGCCGCTAAGCAACCAACTATCATTTTTACCAATGATGATGGCATTGCTTTGCTGCAAAAATCATTTGTGTTGCAAGAGTTGAGCAAGCAGCCCGATTTTCATATTACCGGTCTTAATGCACAATTCATCAATCCAAAAACAAGAAGTAACAGTTACGGATTTGTGCACTTGGTGGCCGTTGCCGGTGTGAAATAGAATACCTGAATTTGGTACATAAAAAAAATCCCTGCGAGGGCTGGCCTTGCAGGGATTTTTTAATGTGGACGATGGCTGTTATTCTTTCACCAAACGCAGTGTTTGACGATTGCCATTGCCGGTTACTTCTATGGAGTAAATGCCTTTGGCGAGGTTGGCAGTAGCCAGTTTCAGCTGGTTGGCACCTGCACTTACCTGTTGTGCAGTTTGCATCACCAGCTGGCCGCGGCTATCCAATACACGAATGTTTATTTTTTCGCTAGCAGCTGCCTGATACAACACCCGGGCTTCGCTTGAAACGGGGTTTTGCAGTAAGGCTGCACCCAAATTTACCTTACCCGGACGGATAGATTTGATGTCGCTGTAAGCGGCTTTGCCATCTCTGTCTATCATGTGCAGGCGGTAGTACACTACACCTGTGTGGGGCACTTTAGCCAGGTTGTCGGTAAAATTGTAGCTGCGGCTGCTGTTGCTATTGCCGGCGGCATTTACTTTTCCGGCCACGGCAAAGTTGTTGCCATCCAAACTACGCTCTACATTAAAGTGGCTGCTGTTTTGTTCGGAAGCCGTGTTCCAGTCAAGCTTAGCAGCAACGCCTTCTGCACGGGCTGTAAAGTTTTTGAGTTTTACCGGCAGTACGTTCAGGCTGGTTTGCATAAAGAAACCGCTGAAGCCAGTTACATCAAAGCTGATTTCCCATTTGCTGGTGGTACTGTTCCAGATGATGTCTGTATCTACAGGATCGATAATGGTAGTGCCACCACTATAGTTGGCCGGGTTGCCATCGTTGGGAGAGCTAGACCCTGCATATTTGGTGAAACGGATATTGGCTTTATTGTTTTCTACATCAGCGCCATTGTATGGCAGGTCGTTGCCATTTGGTACAGCGTTAAAGGCATCAAATTCGGCCTGTGTAAAATAAAGCGTTACACGGGCAGTAGTACCGGAGGCTGGGGTAATTTCATAATGGCGCTGCAGGTAAGGAATGTTGCCTACGCTTTGCACACTACCATCAAAGAAAACCTGAGCAGTAACATTGCCACTTACTGGGGTAGCACCGTTGGGAACTACTTTAGCCACGATGCTACCATCTGTACTGCCCAAAGCATACACATTATTGGCAGAAATGCTGGTGATGGTGGCTGTTTGTGCAGTAGTTGCAGCGGTTAAATCGCCATGAATTCTGGCAATACGGTTACGGGTTACCCCATTGTATGTTGGAAATGCCCCGCCAAGCACAATTTTTCCATCGCTTTGCACATTCATAATGTTGATTTGAGCCGTAGTACCTGTGCCTGGAATAAAATTGGCATCTAATGCACCTGTAGGTAGTAAGCGGGCAATGCCTGATCTTCCTACACCATTAAAGGTGGTGAAGGAACCTGCCAGCATAATGTTGCCGTTACTCAATTGTCTGATGGTAAAAACAGTGTTGTTGCCTACGCCTGTACCTGTGGCTGTGGTGAAACTGGCATCAGGAGTACCATTTGCAGCCAATCGTACAATTCGGCCTGTTGAAACGGAATTGAAACTGGTAAAGGCACCGCCAACTAAAATGCTGCCGTTAGACTGTATTGTTAAAGCTTCTGCTGTACCATTTGCACCAAGACCAATGTTGGTAATAAATGTGGCATCAGGAGTACCGTCACTGTTTAATCGGGCTACACGTGGGCTACTTACTCCATCAATGGTTGTAAAAGCGCCAACTACTACTATTTTATCATCGCTTTGAATGGCAACGCGGTTAACAGTACCGTCGGCTGCACCACCCAAATTAGTAGTAAAAGTCGCATCGAGAGAACCGTCAGTATTTAAACGGGCAATACGATTGGTTGTAGTTCCATTATATCCGGTGAAAGTTCCTACAATGATGATTTTACCATCAGATTGCAAGCCGATACCAAAAATATCACCACCAGTAACTCCTGTACCTGTAAGGGTAAACGTACCGTCCAGCCCACCATCTGTATTAATACGGGCAATCCTGGTTCTGTTTACTCCATTATATTGAGGGAAAGTGCCACCAATTAAAATCTTATTATCGCTTGGTTGAACCACTACTGCACGTACAAAGCCGTTTGGGCCTGTGCCTGTAATAAATCCACCGTCAATGGTTCCATCGGCGTTTAATCGGGCAAAGTTGTTGATGCTTGTTCCATTGAAGCTGGTAAATGATCCGCCAATGAGAATTTTTTGGTTTGCATCAATTGTTGTAGCAGACAGGAAGTTGCTACCGCCAAGGGTTCCAGTTCCAAACGTAGTGCCGTCCAATACGCCGCCCTGTTGCCCGAAGCCAAGGTGTGAGCCCAACAGCAGGAGGGTACCTGCCATGGCTTTTTGAAAGTAAACGTGTTTCATGCTTGTTAGGTTTATGCTATTAAATGATAAATGGCGAATGTTTATTCAATCAATCTTGGGTTCTGAAGAAAAGCAGCAGCTACAATTGCAAAAGCAATAGGCAACACCTACGCTACAAGTTGTGTAACTGTACCCGCATGGGCATAGCACTTTTCTTCAGTAAAAATGGGTTGGTAAGCGAAATGGTTTTTGGGGTATTTACTTATTGCAAATTATGAAATTCATTGTTGCAATACTGATTTTCCTGATTCAAAACATTATTATGTAACCATGCGGTTACGTTAAGCACTGTTTCTACCAGCATTTATAATGCCAAAAGAGCAGCGCATCACCAGTTTTTCATATTTCTCCTTTAGTGGCGAAGTCATTACTTGTTCTTCCATGCGCCGGAGCTGTGCCAGTCCAAACTGTTGTATGGTTGTAAGCGGTATTACAATGCGTTCCCGCATTTGTATGCTCAGCTGCTCCACCGGGTAGTTGCCCATCAGTTCGGTATTGCCACTCAGTTTCAGCACCATTTTGCGGGTGAGGGTATACTCGTCGTGTATCATATGCCATACTTTACCATACACTGCATGGTCGCCCAGGTAAGCCGTGAGGGGGAAAAAGCATTTTTTCATCGCCATTTCGCAGTTATCAATCAACGTACGGAAGAACAACGATTGCTGATAAAGGTCGGCTACTTCCTGCCATCGGCCGGCTGCTTCAAAATGATGCAATGCAGTACCTACGCCATAGTACCCGGTTACGTTTTGCTTTATCTGGCTCCATGCTCCTACAAACGGTATGGCCCGCAGGTCTTTCAGCGCCAGTTTTGCAGAGCCTCCCCGCTTGGCAGGGCGGCTGCCAATATTGGTGTCGGCATAAAAGCGTAGCGGACTGGCACTGCTCAGGTAATCCAAAAAGTTGGGGTGATTTTTCAATCCCTGATAACTTTTATACCCAAGGTTGGCCAGTTCTACCAGTATTTGCTCTTCTGCTTTTTCCAGGGTGGATAGTTTGGAAGCAAACAAAGTGCTGCTTAAGCCTGCATTCATCAGCTGCTCCATGTTGAACTGCGCTGCATCTACGGTGCCAAAGTTGGAACTAACGGTTTGCCCCTGTATGGTCAGTTGTATTTCGCGGTTCGAAATGTTTTGCCCCATGCTGGCGTAAAACTTATGCGTTTTGCCACCGCCACGGCTGGGCGGGCCACCACGGCCATCAAAAAATACCACGTCAATATCATACTTGCGGCTGAGCATGGTGAGCTCTTCTTTGGCTTTGTAAATACACCAGTTGGCCATAAGATAGCCGCCATCTTTGGTGCCATCGCTAAAGCCCAGCATAATGGTTTGCTGATGGCCGCGGCGGCGCAGGTGCTCCCGGTAGCCGGGCTGCATGTACAATGTTTCCATAATGGCCGCAGCACCTTGCAAGTCGTCTATGGTTTCAAACAAAGGCACAATGTCTACCGGCATTTTTTCGGGTTGCCAGCCATTCAGCAAAAACAGGCCAAATACTTCCAGCACATTTAGTGCACTCTGGCACTGGCTGATAATGTAGCGGTGGCAACCAGCTTCACCATTCAACCGCTGTATATCGCAGATGGTGGCTGGTATTTTCAACGTATCCTGATGTATGTCGTTGCTCAGCACATTGGGCGATAATTGCTGCTGCAATTGCATGATGGCATCCATTTTGCCTACGGCATCCAACTGGGCATAGCCATCTGGCAAAATGCCGGGCACTTTGGCCAGCTCTTGCCACAGTGCCGTGTGTACACTGCTGTCTTGCCGCACATCCAGCGAAGCAAAATGAAGCCCAAACACTTCTACTTTGTTAATGAGGGTTTCTACCAAATGAATAAACAACCCGTTGTGCTCTTTTTTCAGTGTTTGCCGAATGTGCAACAGCGGCCCTAAAATATCCTGCAGCACCAATTCGCTTTCGTAACCCGGCACAAATACATGGTCGTAGAGTAGCTTTTCCAGTTCGGCCAATGGTTTGGTAACACCCTTAAAAGTGAGGCGGCGCTTCAGTTTCCGGATATCCAGGTAGTAGCATTTTAAAATGCTGGTGCGCAGTTCTTTGGCCACTTTCAATGTGGTATCCACTTTTACAAATGGGTTACCATCACGGTCGCCACCCGGCCAAAAACCCAACCGGATAATGGGGTTTTTCGGGTTGGGTACATACTGCAGGTGCCGTTTCATAAAAAACAGAATACGGCCTGCTGCAGCATAAAATATATTTTCTAAAAACCACACCAGGCTGATGGCTTCATCGTATGGCGTAGGTTTTTCTTTTTTCAAAAAAGGTGTTTTGCCCAGCTGCTGCAGGTACATATTTACCTGTGCGTTATTGTCTTCGCTCAGGGCTTTGGCGAGGTCATGAATAATGCCCAACACTTCGCCGGGATAAAACTGCGTAGGGTGTGCAGTAAGCACCAGCCGAATGGCAAAATGCTGCATCAGTTCTTGCAGCACAGCCTGCTGATTTTCCTGCTCTACCCTTGCCTGTAGTTGCTTGAGCGAACCGGTACCGGCAAAGTCGTGCAGGTCTCTGAACGCTGCATCTTCCAGTGCATCAAACAACACAATTTGCCGCTCGGCATATTGCAAAAAACGAAACAGCAAATCAATGCGTTCTTCTTCCGATTTGCGACCGGTATGTTTATCAAAAAAATCGTTGAGAATATCAACGGGGCTCATGCCTTTGTCGTAGCCCTCTTCACAGTTGCTGAGCAGCAACGACAAGAGGATACCTGTTTTTTCAATGCGATGAAAAGGCAGGCTGGTAAACAGGCTGTTGAACAGCTGAAACTTGATGCCTACTTCATTTTTGAAGCGTTCAAGTTGCGTTAGTGAGTTTGGATCCATATCTGATGAATATACTTCGTGGGCAGCAATCGTACTACATCAGGCAGCATGCTAAACTAAGGAAAATGCAGCACAGCCAAGGCTAATGCCGCAAATGAAGCACCTGCCAAACATGTAAAAGGATGTTTATTGCTTGTTTTCTTCAGGATCAAACCGGTCAACCGTTTGTATGCCCCGCAAACTCTTGAGCCTGCTCACCAGTTCATTCAGTTCTTCTTTGTCGTGCACATACACTTTTATATTGCCTTCAAACAAGCCATCGCGGCTTTCGATAGTAAGGGCATTGATGTTGATGCGCATGTCGCCGCTGATGACGTTGGTTATTTTGTTGATGACACCCACATCATCGAGCCCGATGATTTTAATGCCGGTAAGAAAGGCAATGTCTTTGTTTTTGGCCCACTTGGTTTTTATCACACGGTGACCATAGTTGGCCAGCAGCCGCGTAGCGTTGGGGCAGCTGGTGCGGTGTATTTTCAAGCCTTCGGTAGCAGTAATGAAACCAAACACATCGTCGCCGGGGATAGGCTTGCAACAGTTGGCCAGTGTGTATTTAAACTGGTCGCCGCTTTCGCCAAAAATAATCAGCTCCGTGTCTTTGGAAGGAAGGAGCGGCTTGTGGTGATCGTGGTGATGCTCTTGCGGTTTGTGCTCCTGATGCTTAGGTCTTGGCAAATCGAGCCGGTCGCCAAACACCTGAAACTCTTTCAGCTCTTTGAGGTCGATATTTTTTATGGCGATATTGTAATACAAATCCAGCGAAGAAGAGAGCTTGTAAAACTGGGTAATGAGCTCCACGTTGCCCGGCGTAACTGCCGCTTTCATGCCTTCCAGTTTCTTCTGCAAAATGTATTTGCCGTCGTCGGCTATTTTGCGTTTTTCCTCTTTTAGTGAATCTTTTATTTTGCTTTTGGCCTTGGCCGTAATTACCAGGTTCAGCCAATCTTCATGCGGCTTTTGCTTGTTGCTGGTAATGATTTCAATTTGATCGCCGCTGCGCAGTTTGTGGCCAATGGGCACCAGCTTGTGGTTTACTTTGGCACCAATGGTTTTGCTGCCAATGGCACTGTGGATGTAAAACGCAAAGTCGAGGGCAGTACTGCCTGCGGGCAGCATTTTTACATCGCCCCGTGGCGTGTACACATAAATTTCTTCGGCCAGAAAACTGGTTTTGAAATCATTCAGAAAGTCTACCGAGTCGGCATCGGGTGAGCCAATCACATCCCGTATCTGCTGAAACCACTTATCAAAACGGTCTTCATGCCCCGTGCCCTCTTTGTATTTGAAATGGGCGGCCAAACCACGTTCGGCTATTTCATCCATACGGCGGCTGCGCACCTGCACTTCTACCCAGCGGCCTTGTGGCCCCATTACAGTGGTGTGCAAAGCTTCGTAGCCATTGCTTTTAGGGCGGCTCAGCCAGTCGCGGAGGCGTTCGGGCTGAGGCTGATACTCGCTGGTAATGATGCTGTACACCTTCCAGCAGTCGGCTTTTTCGGCTTGTAATTCCGAATCGAGAATGACCCGGATGGCAAAGAGGTCGTACACTTCTTCAAAGCTGACGCCTTTCTTTTTGATTTTATTCCAGATGGAATGAATGCTTTTGGGTCGGCCGTAGATGTCAAACTTCAGCCCGGTTTGTTCTATTTTTTCTTTGAGTGGGCGAATGAACTCGTTGATGTAGCGGCTGCGTTCCCGTTTGGTTTCGGCCAGCTTTTGGGCTATGTCGCGGTAGGCATCGGGCTCCATGTATTTCATGGATAAATCTTCGAGCTCCGTTTTAATAGCATACAGGCCCATGCGGTGTGCCAGCGGCGTGTACACCCAAATGGTTTCGCTGGCTATTTTCAACTGCTTTTCCCGCTTCATGCTGTCCAGCGTACGCATGTTGTGCAGGCGGTCGGCCAGTTTAATCAGTATCACCCTTGGGTCATCAGTTAGAGTGAGCAGTATTTTTTTAAAATTTTCGGCCTGCTGGCTGCTGCTGGCATCTATTACATTGCTGATTTTAGTAAGACCGTCTACAATGCGGGCTATCTCATTGCCAAATTCCCGCTGCACATCTTCCAGCGTTACTTCGGTGTCTTCTACCGTATCGTGCAGCAGGGCACAAATAGTGCTGCGTACCCCAAGGCCAATTTCTTCGGCACAAATCATGGCCACGGCAATGGGGTGTAAAATGTAAGGCTCGCCGCTTTTGCGCCGCATGGTTTTGTGGGCATCGGCGGCCA
Source organism: Chitinophagaceae bacterium (assembly GCA_020848815.1). Classification (GTDB taxonomy): domain Bacteria; phylum Bacteroidota; class Bacteroidia; order Chitinophagales; family Chitinophagaceae; genus Phnomibacter. Next base: position 20,025 of record JADLHL010000154.1, read on the forward strand.
TTTCAAATGAATGCCGCACCAGCTCCCGGTCGCCGGGCTTAAGCTTGGGTTTGAGCACCCGTAGCAAGGCACGGTATTTCCGCAGGATTTCATTTTTCTCCTGTTCCTCGTTGAGAGTATACGTTTTCGTAGGTACGGCTGGTGTTTCCAATGGCGCTATTCTAATGCGGTAAAGATAAGCGGCGCTGCGCTGATGCAGAGCGGCCCTAAAATAGGTTATAAATCTTCTTCCCGCTCCAGCATCAGTATGGCGCTTTGCGGTACAATAAAATACTTTTCGCCTTCGTACATTACTTCTGTAGCACCGCTTACCAAAAAAATGGCGAGGTCGCCTTCACGGGCCTGCAGCGGAATGTATTTTACCTGTTCTTCTTCGGCCTTCCAAGGCTCACTGTCTACCGGCATGGGTATGGCATAGCCCGGCCCGGTTTTGATAACATAGCCTTGCTGCACTTTTTCTTTTTCTTGTACGCCGGGTGGCAAATACAAGCCACTCACGGTTTTTTCTTCGGGCTTGCTGGGCCGAATGAGCACCCGGTCGCCAATCACAATGAGTTTTTTGAACGTATTATCAGAAGTAAGAATCATAGCTATGTGTTTTGGGTACTACTACAACTTGTATACAGTTGCAATCGGTGGTTACAAATTGTCAGATCGCAGTGACTAAAATACAGGCAATTGGCAACGCCAGCATGCTGCATTAACCTGCTCATTAACAATTTATTGGACGGGGGGCAGCTATTTTCTATTTTTATTTGTACAAACACCATTGTTATGGAAAAGAAATACAAGATTCTGCTGTGCGAAGATGATACCAATCTGGGCATGGTATTGAAGAACTACCTCGAACTGAACGACTACGATGTAACCCTTGAGCGTGACGGCCGCCTTGGTCTGGCTGCTTTTCAACGGGAGAAGTTTGATATATGCTTGCTGGATGTAATGATGCCCAATATGGATGGCTTTACACTGGCCGAAGAAATCCGCGATGTAGATCCGGATATTCCTTTGTTTTTCCTGAGTGCCAAAACCATGAAAGAAGACATCATTCAAGGCTACAAACTGGGTGCCGATGACTACATCACCAAGCCTTTCGACAGTGAGGTGTTGCTGCACAAAATCAAAGCCATTTTGAAGCGCAATGAAGAGATGAACCGCGAACAGGAAAACATGGAGTTTGACTTGGGCAATTTCCACTTCAACCCCAAGCTGCGGGAGCTGAGCATTGCCGGCAAAACACAAACACTGAGCCCCAAAGAAAATGAACTGCTGCGTATGTTGGCCGAGCACAAAAACGACCTGCTGCCCCGCGAAAAAGCCCTCAAGAAAATCTGGGGTAGCGATACCTATTTCAACGGCCGCAGTATGGATGTGTACATTGCCAAGCTGCGCAAATACCTGAAGGAAGATGAAAACCTGGAGATTGTAAACATCCACGGTAACGGCTTTAGATTGGTGGAGAAGGAAGTGTAATACAAACCCTTACCCCCGCCTCTCCCTAAAGGGAGAGGAGCCTTTAGCCTTCGGCTTTTAGCTTACAAAGTCTTAAATATTTCAATCCCCTGCCAGTATGGCGGGGGATTGTGTTTTTTGGTATGTAAATGGATACAACTACAGTATGAAAACATTGAAAACTTTTCGCAACCTCTTACTGCTATTGTGGTTTGGCTGGTTTGCGTTGGCCGGTATAGTAGTCACCGGTTTGATGGTATGGCTTACGCCTATCAGCCTAAGCGGATTGGCCATAGTAGTTTGGGGTACACTGGCTGGTGTACTGTTGGGTGCAGGTGTAGCTGCCGCCGTGCTGGTAATCATTTGGCGCCGTATTGGTGCGCCGCTCATGGGTGGTTTGGCTACCATTCGGTTTATAAGGGAGCAACTACTGCAATTCAACAGTCGGTATCGTTTTTAATACAGCCACGCACAGCTATTGGTGCAGCCGAATGTTACCCGAAAATTCTCTGCAGCTGATCGGTGGAGTACTCCACATACGTAGGCTTGCCGCCTGGCGTGGTGTTGGGCGTGGTACATAAAAACAGTTGCTCCACCAGGCTGCGCATTTCCCTTTCGCTGAGGTTGCGGCCGGCCTTGATGCTTTGCTGCCAGGCAAGGGTGCGAATGAGTTTTTCGCGGCGGCTAAACTTCACTTCTGCATTGAAGTTTTTGTAATGTTCCAGTATCTGCTCAATGGCTTTTTGCTCATTGCCGCTGTCTACATCGGCTGGGGTGCCGTGTATAATAAAACTGTTGTGGCCAAAGGGTTCTACCTGATAGCCGAGTTGCAACATATCGGGCAATAGTTCTGTGAGTAGCACAGCATCGGCAGGTTGCAATTCAATGCTTACCGGAAACAGACTTTGCTGCGTGGCAATGGGTTTGCCGAAGATGGCTTTTTGCAACTGCTCATACAAAATGCGTTCGTGAGCACCCTGCTGGTGAATAAGCAAATAACCATGATTGGTAATGGCGATAATATATGCCCAGTGTACCTGCATGAGCGGCGTTTCGGGTATCCATTGAAAACGCTTTTCGCGGCTGATGGGCCGCTGCTCATGTTCAAAATCGTAGTATGGCGTTTTGGGCGAAATCTCAAAGAGTTGCTCTTTTAGTTTGGCCAGTTCACTTTGCCAGCCAGCAGCCCCCTCTAACTCCCCCGGTGGGGGAGAACTGAAGCCACCCGCTTGTTGAGCAGCTTTTTGAATGTCAACCGTCTGTTGTTTTTCTGCTATCCAGCTGCCGGGCATGGGGCGCATGGCACCTGCACTGGGTTCAATTTTGTGCGCCTGATTTTTTTGCGTAAAGGTTTGGTACAAACTGCTGCTGATGGTGCGTTCGGCTATGTCTTCTGTTACCGGTTTACTCACGGCATCCAGTTGTTGTATATCGGCATTGAGGCTAAAATCAAGCGACGGCGCAATGCTGAATTGTGCCAGTGCATGCTTGATGGCAGCCTGCACAAAAGCATACACAATCTTTTCATCATCAAACTTTATTTCTTGCTTGGTGGGGTGCACGTTGATGTCTACATGCTGCGGGTCGAGTTGTATAAACAGCACATACGAAGGGTAGCTGTCTTTCGCCAGCAGGTCTTCATATGCATGGGTTACCGCATGGTTGAGGTAGGCACTTTTGATAAAGCGGTTGTTGATGAAAAAGTATTGGTCGCCACGGGTTTTGCGGGCCGTGTCGGGCTTGCCTACAAAACCGCTGATGGTGAGGTAATCGGTATCTTCTTTAATGGGTACCAACTTGGTATTGTACTGGCTGCCCAGCAGTTGTACTATGCGCTGTTTGAGGCTGCCTTTTTCCAGCATAAACACCTGCTGCCCGTTGCTGGTAAGGCTAAACCGCACATCCGGAAAAGCCATGGCCACCCGGGTAAATTCATCCATGATGTTGCGCAGCTCGGTGGTATTGCTTTTCAAAAAATTGCGGCGGGCCGGCACATTGAAAAACACATTTTTCATGCTGATGCTGGTACCCACGGGGCATTGCACCGGCTCTTGCTGCACCACCACACTGTTTTCGATGCGGATGAATGTGCCCAGCTCATCTTCGGCCCGGCGGGTTTTCAACTCTACCTGTGCCACGGCCGCAATGCTGGCCAGTGCCTCGCCCCGAAAGCCCATGGTACGCAGGCTAAACAGGTCTTCGATGGTTTTGATTTTGCTGGTGGCATGCCGCTCAAATGCCATGCGGGCATCGGTAGCACTCATGCCCTTGCCGTTGTCTATCACCTGTACCAGTCCTTTGCCTGCATCGGTCACAATCAGTTGTAAGTCGGTAGCTCCGGCATCAATGGCGTTTTCCAGCAGTTCCTTTACGGCACTGGCTGGTCGCTGAATCACTTCTCCGGCGGCTATCTGGTTGGCAATGTGGTCTGGTAACAGTTGTATAATATCGGGCACTCGCAGTTTCTCCTTGTAGCCGGCAAAAATAGGGGTTCGGGGAGAGTCCGGAGTCGGTAGTCCGGAGTCGGTAGTCCGGAGACAGGAAGACGGGAAGACCGGAAGACCGGAAGTCCGGAAGACGGGAGTCGGTGGTCGGTAGTCCGTAGTCCGTAGTCTGTAGTCCGGAGATGAATCCCTGATTCCGATAGCTATCGGAATGCCAAAGGACAAAAGACGGAATGCCGATAGTCTGTGGTCGGTTGTCCGAAACCGTTTGTCTGTAGTCGGTTGTCCGTTTTCTTTCCCAGCCCTGAAAGGGCGTCACACATCAGCCATGGGCAACGCCCATGGATACAACAAGCCCTTAATCTGTAAGCCCTGTAGGGGCGGCATAACACATTAATAAGCGTAGAGGGAATTTGGGGCTGTCAGCAGCGGTGCATGCTCAGCAGTTGTTCCGGCTGTACGCTTGTAGCCCCGACGTCCCGATAGCTATCCGGACGTCGGGGGCTACCGCTTCCATCCGGCAGCCCATCAGCTGTTGTACATAAATCAGCAATGAGTTGTAGCGTATCGAAGCTGCATGGATGACATGAATTATACCAGATAGTGTGTGCAATCCAGCAACCCATTGCATCAACAGTACATGCTACCAAAACTGTATTACGTGCCTGGCTTCATCAGCTTACTGCTCCTGTTTCCGCTTTTTTATCATGCTGCGGAGCATAAGTTGCACCCGCAAACTACAGTTAGTTTCTTTTTGCCAAGGGACAGTGCAAAAGATGATTTCTCATACCTGTTCTCTGTTCCCTACATTGAGGAGCTTGTGCAAAGCAAGCAACAAACAAAGTTTTGGTTAGGAGAAGATGCTGCACAAAGCAAACTGTCGCTGCAAATGATACAACAAGAAGCCTTACAACTAAAGCTCACTCACGATACCAATAGGGTAGTGGCGGCAGTATTGTTGCCATCTGCCA
>JADLHL010000155.1 GCA_020848815.1 Chitinophagaceae bacterium
CTGAATTTCCAGGAGGTATAGATGCCTGGCGCCGTTATCTCGAACGTAACCTGCAATATCCTGATGCTGCCATCAATGATGAAACGCAGGGTGTGGTTAGAGTGCAGTTTGTTATTGATACAGAAGGCAACGTAAGCGAGGTTGTGGCATTGAATGATCCCGGAAATGGTTTGGCAGAAGAAGCTGTTCGCATAATTGCCCGTGGCCCCAAATGGATTCCTGCCGAACAGAACAACAAGAGGGTAAAATACCGCCACAGCCAACCGATCATTTTCCGGTTAGATTAAGCTGTTCACTTTATGAATACTCATCAAAAACACAACACTATGAAACACTACAATCATGCAATAGTTATAGCTGTTCCCGGTACAGGAAATCCTGTAAGTCGTATTTTTATGCCTTTCGTAATCATTCTTATTTCATTTGTGTTGTTGTTTCCTGTATTTGCAAAGGCGCAAAACACAGAAAGAAAAACCACCGCAACATTGCAACAGCAGATGCCCGGTAAAACACAATGGTTGGGCAAGGTGATGATAGAGCAAGGGGGCATGGCTACGCAAGCCCAATCTGGCAATATGTTTGAGTACATCAGCATTAACCAGCAAGAAACCTTTTGGCCAGCTATGCAAAAAGAGCCCATCACCATGGTGATGACACAAGTAGACGTATTGCCTGAGCAAGAAGCAATGATTGGATGGAAAAAGTGGTTGGGAGACAACCAATTTATAATAGCTGGCAATGCTGGAGATACAAAAAAAACACGCTTTTCCATTTCATTTCTTGTAGATGCTGAGGGTACGCTTGTAGAAGCAAGTATTAAAGGAGATGGCTCACTTTTTCAGGATAGTATTTTGCAGCAGTTCATACAAATGAAAGAATGGAAGGCAGCAGAAAGCCAGGGGGTGAGGGTTGCTTACCGCGGCTACCTCAACATCATTGCTGTGCAGTAAACAACATTTGCATACAACAAGAAAGCCTGCATCGTTTGCAGGCTTTTCTTTTTTACAGCATCTTTGCTTGTATGACAAATAGCCAAGCAGCTCCTGCATGGAGCGATACAATTGTAGCGCTTTCTACACCGCCCGGCATTGGCGCCCTTGGTGTAGTTCGGTTGAGTGGCCCGCAGGCTATTGCCATTGCCGATGCATTAATGCCCGGAAAAAAAATTGCCAGTAAACCATCGCATACATTGCATGTTGGCTGGTTGAAATATAACGGATATGCAATTGATGAAGTGGTTATTAGTTTGTTTCGCAATCCTAAAAGCTTTACTGGCGAAGATGTAATAGAAATCAGTTGCCATGGCTCGCCCTATATTTTACAGCAAACCATTGATGCCTGCATAGCTCTTGGTGCACGGCTGGCAAAGCCCGGCGAGTTTACACAACGTGCTTTTTTGAATGGCAAAATGGATTTGGCGCAGGCAGAAGCAGTGGCTGATATTATTGCCAGCCAAACGGCTGCTGCACAACAAGCGGCCTTGCATCAAATGCGTGGCGGTTTCAGCCATGTGCTGGCGCAACTTCGGGAGCAACTGATTCAATTTAGTGCGTTGATTGAACTGGAGCTTGATTTTGCTACAGAAGATGTAGAGTTTGCCGATAGAACTGCGTTGCAGCAACTGCTTGTATCGATTAGTACAGTTGTGCAACAACTGATGAATAGTTTTAAATTAGGAAACGTCATTAAAGAAGGCGTATCTGTTGCAATTATTGGCAAACCGAATGCGGGCAAAAGTACTTTGCTCAATGCGTTGCTCAATGAGAACAGGGCCATTGTAAGTGAAATAGCCGGTACCACCCGTGATACCATTGAAGAAGTGTTGAATATTGACGGTATTTTATTCAGGTTGATTGATACCGCAGGTATACGGCAAAGCGGCGATGTAATTGAAAGCATAGGTGTAGAAAAAAGCCTGGAAAAACTGCGCAAAGCAGATGTTGTTTTATACCTGTTTGATGTACACAGTTATAACGAAAACGAACTCAAAGAGGCGGTGACTTTATTGAAGGACAACGCAAGGCAATTTGTGCTGATTGGTAACAAAGCTGACCATGCAGCCGGTATAACCGAAGCGAGGCTGGGCGCTTATACGTATGTGCCCATAAGTGCTAAAAGCCATATTAATCTGGATCTGCTGAAAACCAATCTTGTACAAACAGTAATGCAGGGTAAAACCAATCAGGAAAGTACTATTGTAACCAATGCCCGACATTTTGCTGCACTGCAAGAAGTACATAATAGTTTAACTGAAATACAGCAAGGCCTTTCGCAGCACATACCCGGCGATTTGATTGCATTAGACATACGCCGTTGTCTTCATTTTTTGGGAGAAATTACCGGTACCATTACCAACGAGGATCAGTTGGATTTTATCTTTTCAAAGTTTTGCATCGGAAAGTAATTTACTTTCTTTTGTTTGTTAAGTGCCTGTTTTTGTTGAGTTTCAGTACACTTTTCTTTCTCTTTTTTGTTGCCCAACTCTACTTTTTTACTTATATTTGTTGCCCAGTTGTTGCCCA
>JADLHL010000156.1 GCA_020848815.1 Chitinophagaceae bacterium
CATCGCCAACACTGACGGTATCATCGGATACGGCCACGCTGCCAGCCTTTGCCAACAGCAGCGCCAGCATTGCGGTAAATGCCAACATTGGCTGGACAGCCAGCAGCAATCAAGCCTGGTTGCAAGTATCACCAACTTCAAGCTTTGCCGATGATAGCATTCGGCTTACTGCACAAGAAAATCCCACTACCGAAAACCGCACCGCTACTGTTACGCTTTCGGGCAATGGCATCAGCAACCAACTGATACAGGTAACACAACTGGCGGGTGGGGTGCCGTACCTGCAGGTAACGCCTGCCAGCATGCAATTTGCATACAATGCCAGTACACCCATCAGCATCAACGTTACTTCTAACCAGCGCTGGCAGGCCGTGAGCAGTGAGCCATGGCTTACCCTGAGTGCTGCCGGCGATTCGGGCGTGGCCAGCATTACCGCCAGTGCTGCTGCTCATTCTGGCAGCAGTAGCCGCAGTGCTACCATTACCATCAGCAGCAATGGCGTAGCCAATCAAACCATCGCCGTCACACAAGCAGGGGCTCCGCTCATTTTGGCCCTGCCTATTACATTCGAAGCGTCGGGCACCTATGTATTTACCGACTTTGATGGTGGTGCAGGTACTACCATTACCAACCCGCAACCAACAGCCAGCAACAACAGCCCGAAAGTGGGCCGCATCATCCGCAATGGTGGTGCCAGTTGGGGCGGCAGTTATCTCACCTTGGGTCAAAAAATCAGCTTTGCTACACAGCCATTCTTTACCATGAAAGTATTTTCTACACGGGCTGGTGTACCTGTGCTGTTGAAAATGGAAGGCGACTCAGGACCATCGGAAGTACTAACACATACTACCGTGGCCAATGGTTGGGAAACACTCACCTGGAACTTCACCGGCAAGCCATCCAACGTGTACAACAAGCTTGTATTGATGTTTGACTTTGGTACGGTGGGCAATGGTTCTGCCAACTCTACTTTTTACTTCGATGATGTGAATCAGGTGGCGCAACCCTTCACGGCCAACTGGACGGGCAGCGTAAACACCGACTGGAATACTGCTGGTAACTGGAGCACCAATGCCGTACCAACCAGCACCACTGAAGTGATCATTCCTGCAGGCAGACCACGCTATCCGTTGTTGCAAAATACAACCACTGTAAAGAGTGTGTTGTGTGCCAATGGTGCAACGGTTTCTGTTGCACCGGGTGTGGTGTTGAATGTGATGAACTAAGGTATCTATCAATACAAATCGGTCTTTCATGTTGGTTCATGAAAGACCGATTTCTTTTTACTTATGTGCTGCATGCGTCATTAAGCCAAGGCGTTCTTTAGCCAGCATTGTTACTTTCTTTTTCTTGAAAAAAAGAAAGTAACCAAAGAAAATTCAAGGCAAACCCGATGGCTCCGCCCGTTTTGCCCGGCCAACGCCTCCCCCTGTGCAACATGCTTAGGCAAATCTTTCCTTGCTTAAAATTTCAGCCCGTTAGCAAATCGACTTTTATGGTACACATTATTAGTCGATACCGTACTACTGTAATACAAATCCGTTATACAAAATGCTTACCGCCGATGCTCAGGTGGAGCACGTTGTCGATGTTGTGCGTTTCCTGCAGGCGCAGCATTTCTTGCTTGGGGTAAAAAATGGGTTCATCGCTCAAATCAAACGTGCCGTAGTGCATGGGTATGAGCTGGCGGGCACCCAGTGTTTGCAACACTTGCAGCGCATCGGCCGGGCTGGTATGCGAAGGATGCATGAACCACTCGGGCTTATACGCACCAATGCCAATGATGGCGTAATCGATGCGGGGAAAGAGTTGCGCTATTTGTTCAAAGTGAATGCCCAAACCACTATCGGCACCAAAATAAATATTGCCGGCATTGCTTTCGAGCATCATGCTGCCCCACAGCATTTCGTTGAGGTCGGTGAGGCCGCGGCGGTTCCAATGTTTTGCTGGCAAGTACGTGACAGAAAAGTCTTCCTCGATATTGTAGCGTTGAAACCAACCGGCTTCAATAATCGGGTTGCTGATCTTCCACGACCGCATCAGTGGTGCCAATCCAAGGCCGGTTAAAATGATGGCTTTAGGATTGAGGGTGGTGAGTATTTGCAGGCTGCGCTGATCGCAGTGGTCGCGGTGATTGTGCGTCAGCAATATGTAGTCGATATGTTTTAAATCGGCCGCATCCATGGGCAGCGGCGTGTAGCGTTTTATCTGATGCACTACCACGGGCAGCTTGCCCAGTATGGGATCGGTAATGATTTGCTTGCCATTGATACTGATGAGAAAAGACGCATGCCCCAACCAGGTGATGCCGTTGTCGGTATTGCTCGTCAGCTTGGGCTGATGAATGACATCAATACCATGATGCTGCTTTTTTTTCAGCGGCTTCAGTGGTTTTTTTTCTGCCTGCCATTTCAGTACATCCCAATAGTTGCGCTGCGATGGCCCGTCGAGGTTGATGTACTGCTGCTTATCGTTCTGCGGATTGCCGCTCCAGTTGTCGATGATAAAAGGTAACGCTGGATTGTGTGTTGGTCTTGCCATATCAGCAGCTGAATTGTCTTAAATGATGATCGAGGTGTTTCCAAATGAGGCGGCCCCAGTCTTTGCGGCCCAGTTTGCCAAACAGCGGATGCGTGGCTTCGATGTTTTCTTTTTGCAACACAGCTTGAAGTGCATTCGTCAGTTTTGCTTTTTCTTCAAGTAGCGTACCTACTTCGGGCTTCGCTTTTTTAACATCGAGGCTGGGTGCCGTGGGCGATTCTTTGGGCCACGGAATGGCATAAATGGCCAGCCATGTAAAAGGCTGATACCGAAACATCGTGTTCAGCACTTTGGTTTCGGTGGGTTGCAACACAAACTCCAGTTGTTGCCGGCAGTGCCAGCACATTTCGGCAATGGTCATGGTGCCCCACTGCCTTACCGATGTTTCTTGCAATGCTGCAAGCCGCTGTTCTATTTGTTGCAATGCTATTGGTTGAAGAATACTTTTGGCCATGTGGTAAAGGTATTGTTGTGCAGGAAAATGAATGAAACAGTTTGCAATGATTACCCTTCTTCCATGCGGCTTTTAATATCCATACTGGTATGTAAAAAACGAACAACGAAAATTTTGCGAGTGGCTTCTTGTTTGTAAAATAACACATGCTTCCCTGCTCTGAATCCCAGCAAATCTTCCTCAACCATCGTATACTTTTTACCGGCAATTTTTCCATCGGCCAAGTCCTGGCAAAAAGACAACAGCATGAAGTAATATTTATCGGCTTGCTTTTCCGACCAGGCATCTGCTGTATAGTTCCAAATAGCGGAGAGATCGGCCACGGCCTTTTTACTCAATGCATAACTACCCATGTTTCAGCCTGGCTGTTTTCAGTTTTTCCAAATGGGCTTTGGGGTCAAAGTTTTTGGCCACGCCACTCGCAACGCCTTCGGCAATGGATTTTTTTAACGCTACAATTTTGGCTTCTTCCTCTTCGAGCAACCGAAGTCCGGCACGTATCACTTCACTGGCATTGTTGAACCGGCCGTTCGATACTTTCTCTTCAATAAACTGTTCGAAGTGATCGCCGAGAGAAATGGAGGTATTGCGTCCCATAGCTGAATTTTGATGAAGTTACCAATATTTGGTAATGCTGGCCTTATATGAAAATGAAAATATTACCGCATCAGTTTACGCAACACCTGCACATACCATTTTTTGTATGGCGCATACCACAGTGGTGTATCGCCCAAGCGATAGCTGCGCATGATGCTTTTCAAATGTGAAAACTGATCGAAACCATATTTGCCATGATAGCCGCCCATGCCACTGTAACCCACGCCGGTAAAGGGCAGGTCGGTATTGCCCAGGTGGATAACACCATTGTTCACACAGCCGCCACCAAACTGAATGCCTTCCATAAAATAGCGTTCGGTACTGCTGCTGTTGGTATACACATACAACGCTAACGGATACGGGTTTTTCGCAATGATGGCCTTGGCTTCTTCGTGGGTTTCAAAACCAATGATGGGCAAAATGGGGCCGAAAATTTCTTCCTGCATAATGGGCGAATCCATTGCCACTTCATCGATGATGGTGGGTGCAATAAACAAATCTGCAGCATCATGCTGGCCGCCATGCACAATATTGCCCTGCGATAAATAGCCCGTCAGCCGGTTGAACTGACGCAGATTGATGATGCGCCCCAAGTCGGGGCTTTGCTGCGGATCATTGCCATACATCTGCAGCAAATGTTTTTTCAATGCCGCTATCAGCTTGTCTTTTACGCTGTGATGTACCAGCACATAATCTGCGGCCACACAGGTTTGGCCACAATTGAGAAAGCGGCTGAAGATGATTTTTTTAGCAGTGTAATCAATGCTGGCATCGGCAGCTACCACGCATGGACTTTTACCACCCAGCTCCAGCACTACTGGCGTAAGCTGTGTAGCAGCGGCCTGCATTATTTTTCTGCCCACGGCAGTACTGCCGGTAAAAAATACCAGGTCGAGGTGATGCCTGGCAATCAGTTCCTCACTTACCTGCTGCCCCGGCCCGGTAACGATGGCGATGTAATCCGGTTCAAAGGTTTCCTCAATCATTTGCTTGAGCACAGCAGCAACATGCGGTGCCTCTTCTGAAGGTTTGAGAATGCTGGTATTACCCGCAGCAATGCTGGCAATCAGGGGTTGTATCAGCAATAAAAAAGGATAATTCCAAGGGGCCATGATGAGGCTGACACCCCGTGGCTCGGGCACTACTTTGCTGGTAGAAGGAAAAAACATGAGTGGCGTACTGCGGTGCCGGGGTTGCATCCAGCCACGCAGGTGTTGTTGTGTATGAGTGAGCTCTTTATAGGCAGGCCCGAGTTCGGTACCATACGCTTCAAATTCATTTTTGCGCAGGTCTTTGTACAGTGCTTCCTGCAAAGGCTGCTCATAACGTCCTATGGCTTTGCGCAACACGCCCAGCTGGGCTTTTCTAAAGCCATAGCTTCGGGTTACACCCGACTGAAAAAATGCCTGCTGCTGTGCGTACAATTGTTGCAACTCTTCAGCCGTATGGCTGGCTACTGCACCGGGATGTATTTCTGTTGTCATAAATCAGCAATCGTTATTTATCAATTAATGCACACCCATGACAGCTGCCATGGTTACAATGCCTTCCAGCAAAAAACTGATTTGCAGGTTTTCGTTTTCGGCATGCTGGTTGTTGTCGTAGTTTACAATGCCAATACTCACCGGCGGCGATTGTAAAATGGTTTCAAACATGTAGAGCGGCAGGCTTCCACCCACGGTTGGTATTTTAATCACCGCATCTGTTGTGGTAGATTGAATGGCCGCAATCACCTGTTGAGCAATGGGCAAATCCATCGGCGTTTTCTGTGCCGGGTACGCACCATCGTTCATCGTTAGTTTGGCAATCAGCGGATATTTTTTCCGCTCTTCTGCGGTAGGCTCATGGTCGAGTACGGTGTAGCCCTTGCTTTCGATGTAGCGTTTTACTTTGTTGAACTGTCCTTCCACCGTATTCCCTTTTACCAGGCGCAAATCCAATGCTGCCGTGGCTTCGGCAGGAATGATGTTGCTGGCCATGCTGCCCACATTCATAGCCGCAAAACCGTTGATGTTGAGCGTAGGAATATTCAGCAACTCCTGAAAATTGCGGCCATCGCCATCCGGATGAATCATCATCAATTCTGTTTGCAGCGTAGGCACCACATCGGGTATTTGTGCAATGGCTTCCTTTTCTGCTTTGCTGAGCGGCTGCACATCGTCGTAAAAACCGGGGATGGTGACCATGCCTTTGTCATCTTTCATACCGGCCAGTAGTTGCGCCAATCGCATGGCCGCATTGGGCGCCCAGTTCCCATAGTTGCCACTGTGCAACGGTCGTGCAGAAGCGTACACTTTCAGTTCGGCGTTTATATCGCCCCGCACCCCAAACACCAGTTGCTTACGACCCGTTACATGGCGGGCACCATCGCATATCATCCAGAGGTCGGCTTTCAGCAAGGCTTTGTGTTGGGTAAAATAATCGTCGAGGTGTATGGAGCCCACTTCTTCTTCGCCTTCAAAAATGAACGTGAGATTTGCCTTGGGTTGCTGGCCCGATTGTTTCATCAACTCGTAGGCCGCAATAATGGCAAACACACCCGCTTTATCATCGGCACTACCGCGACCATAGAGTCGCATTTTTTCTGGTATGACCGCAGGCACTGCATTGCCGGGTACAAAACTGCCGCCCCGGTCGAGGCGGTCGGTGGTGAGTTGTGGTGTAAATGGCGATAGGCCCTTGGCCCATTGGGCGGGGTTAACGGGCTGGCCATCGTAATGCGCATAAAAACCCATGGTGGTGGTAGCGCCGGGTACTTTTACCTGGCCCACTACCAACGGGCTGGCACCTTTAATGGGCAAGGTGAGTATTTGCGTAGCAATGCCCCGCCGCTCCATCATTTGCTGGATGAAAGCCGCATTGCGGTGAATGTTGATGCTATCGCCCATCACATTGGGAATGGCCACAAACTGCAGGTATTCTTGCAACAGTTGCTGCTGGCGCTGCTGCACCAGCTGGCGTACTTTATCGGCTTGTGCCTGTGCAAAAAAACTGCACAACAGCAGGGCAAAAAGAGGCAGGCTTCGCTTCATCACGGTTGGTAAAAATTTGCGGAAAGCTAGGGAACAAGTTTCAGAGTTGACGGGTTCACTAGTTGACTAGATCACGGGGAATCAAAAACATGAATTTCCTGATGAAACCTGTGGAAGAAAGTTGCTGACATTCTCAAAGGCCGTGCATAGCCCGCAGTTTTTTCGGCAGCGATTGTACCACCAAATCGTAGGAGTCTTTGGTCCATTGCAGCAGCAGCTGGTTGGGTATGCTGCCATCTATCAATACGGTGTTCCAGTGTTGCTTGTTCATGTGGTAGCCGGGTAGCACGGCGGCGTATCGCTCCCGCAGTTCAATGGCCTGCTCGGGGTCACACTTCAAGTTTATGCTTTCAAACACCGTCATGTTGGCGAGGGCAAACATTTTGCCCGCCACTTTAAACACCAGCGTGTCTTCATCAAAGGGCAGGGTTTCTTCTGTAGCCGGTAGCGAGAGGCAGTATTGGCGAAATTGTTCGAGGTGCATTTTGGAGGTTGGGAGGTTCACGTGTTCACTAGTTCACAAGTTGATTAGTAAAAAAGATATACCCTTCCTACTTCTTTATTTCTTATTTCTTATTCCTTATTCCTTATTGCCTTTTACATTCACTCTTCCCAATCGCCCTTTCCTTTCCGTATCACCACGGGGCTGTCGGCGGTGAGGTCTACTACGGTTGATGGTTCGATTTCACCCATGCCGCCATCTACTACCATGTCTACCAGGCGGTCAAAGTTTTCCAAAATCAGGTCGGGGTCAGCCAGGTCTTCGGGTAGCTCAGCTGGTACCGAAGCCGATAAAATAGGATGGCCCAATGCTGACGCAATGGCGAGAGCAATGTTGTTTTCGGGCACCCGCAAACCAATGGTCGATTTTTTGCTCTGCATCATTTTGGGCACTTCTTTGCTGGCCGGCAAAATGAACGTGAACGGACCGGGCAGGTGTTGTTTCAACAGGCGAAAAGTGGGCGTATCCAGCTGGCGGGCATACTTGCTCAGGTCGCTCAGGTCGTGGCACACAAAGCTGAGCAGGGCCTTGGCCGGATCGCTGTTTTTAATGCGGGCAATGCGGGTAAGTGCCTCCCGGCTGTGCATGCTGCAGCCAATGGCATACACCGTGTCGGTGGGATAAATGATAACGCCATCCCGCAGCAGGCACTCCACCACCTGTGCTATCAACCGGGGCTGCGGATTATCGGGATGAATGCGTACATGAATAGCCATAGCCGGAAAGGTAGCGCAAATGCCCGGTTGATGCCATGCCTGTACTGTAAAAATGCAACCTGTTGTACAACCGCTTGTACTTAAGCCGGGGCATTTTTTGGTCGGTATGCAGGTATGCCTGTATATTAGTTGGGTCGTGATTACAACCAACCTGATAAAGCCCATTCGCAAATGGCTGCTGTGGCCCATGGCCCTGCTGGGCTGGCAGCAAACCGCCCATGCACAGCTCAGCAAAAGCGACACGGCCAACTATATTCAATCGTATTGGTACAATGGCATTGGCCTGTTGAAACGCCCCCTGCACTACAACGCCGAACAATGGATTACTGTCAGTGGCTCACTGGTGTTTGCAGGCTCTATGATTGCGTTGGATGAACCCATCAATATACCCCTGCAAACCTGGAATGGCCCCGATGCTGTACACTTTGGCAAAGCCGGCGATTTGGCCGGTGGATTACCCGTGCAGCTGGGCATTAGCGGCAGCGCCATTTTACTGGGCTCGGTGGCCAAACAACCCGGCCTGCTGCAATTTGGCCTCGATAACCTGCAGGCACAAGCCATGACCGGCGGTGTTACACTCTTAATCAAAAATCTTTTTCACCGTGCCCGCCCCGAAACCGGCAATGGTGCATTTCGCTGGTACGGGCCCATCAATGGCTGGGGCAACGAAAGCTTTTACAGCGGCCATACCGCTATGGCCTTTAGTACGGCCAACATGATTTTTTTGCACAGCAAAAAGAAATGGTGGGTGGGCGTACTGAGTTTTGGTGCCGCTACTGCTGTGGGCATCAGCCGCATGCAGCAGCAAAAACACTGGAGCAGCGATGTAGTAATGGGCGCCATTATGGGCACCGCCATCAGCAGTTGGGTGTACAAGCAGCAAGAAAAAAGAAGAACCGCGAAGAAACAGTTGAAGCTGGCGTATTAGCAAAATTCTTTCACAGCAGGCTTTATGGCGACAGTAGTCGCTGCACCACTGCATCCCCGACAGGAGTCGGGGACGATGTGAATGGTCATCGTCTCCCGACTAGGATTCCATGGTTGTCAGCATCATGTTGGTATGTAAGCGCCTCAGCAGTGCAACAACTATCATCCCCCCCTCTTTTCGAAAACAGGAAAAAAGCCCCCGCAATGGGGAGCTTAACCAAGCTTTACCACGCCCAAGCCGGTCAGGGTTTTACCTTTACCGCCGTATATTTTTCGGCCATTTGCGCCAAACCTTCGAAATTTAACCTCATTATGATACAGACAGGCAATCCCGTAATCAGCATTTATACCGAAATGACGCCCAACCCCGAAACCATGAAGTTTGTGGCCAACAAGCTCCTGTACCCGGGCAAAAGCATCGATTTTCCCGATGAAGCCAGCGCCGCTCCTTCGCCCCTGGCCAAAGAGCTTTTTACCTTTCCTTTCATCAAAAGCGTATTCATCGCCAGCAACTTTGTTACCCTCACCAAAACCAATGAAACGGAAGAGTGGATGGACGTGATCCCTACCGTGAAACAGTTTTTGAAAGAATACCTCGAAAACGGTGGCGTAGTGGTAAACGAAGAAGAACTGGCCGCCAGCAAAGCCCAGCAAGTAGCCAGCAACACCGTGGCTGCCGACGACGATGACGTGGTAAAACGCATCAAGGAACTGCTGGAAAACTACGTGAAGCCCGCTGTAGAAATGGACGGTGGCGCCATCCAGTTTAAAAGCTACACCGATGGTGTGGTAAACCTGGCCCTGCAAGGCAGCTGTAGCGGTTGCCCCAGCAGCATGATTACCCTCAAGGCCGGCATCGAAGGCATGATGAAACGTATGATTCCTGAAGTACAGGAAGTAGTGGCCGACGCTGAGTAAAAACAACAAGCTAATCTGCTAATGGAATACAGTAGCGATTAATAGCAACGTCTCTCGCAGAGGACGTTGCGATACATAAAAAGTCCTGTAGCAAACACAACTGCTACAGGACTTTTTCATTGCTGCCCGTAAGCGATTTTCCTGCAACCTCTCTCACCGAGGCCGTTGCGTCATTCCTTATTGCCTGAAAAGAAATTTTCTTAGGTAGCCAGCAGCTGTACTTGTAGCAGCTTCGTTGCGTCGCACACTTCAACAGCAGCTCTTTATTGAACAATGCAAGCACATCAATACCAGCAAGGTCTCTCCGATTAATAGCAACGGCTCTCGCAGAGGACGTTGCGTTACATAAAAAGTCCTGTGGCAGTTATACTTGCCGCAGGACTTTTACTTTTGTGCCATGTTACAATCTATTTTCTCCTCGCTGCTGCTGCAGATAGATACCACCAGTGCTGAGTATAAGTTCGGTTATCAGGTTGGCTCCTGGTTGCCGTTTATCGTGTTACTCTTTATCACACTTATTGTGGTCATCATCATCATGCGCAAACGCCGCAAGCAAGGAAGATAAAATGCGAATGTGCAAATGCAATACATTGTCGTGAAGACATGTGTCGATGATGTGGCTCAACCTTTTTATTCCTCATTACCACCGTTTCTCTGCGGTAAAAAATCCGCAAACAACCTCCGCGGCTTTGCGCCTTTGCGTTGAAAAACAACTACACCAATTTCTTACGGCTTACAATCAACGCAATCAATGCCGAGGTAACAATACCCGTAACTGGTGCAAACATCAACGAACTGATGATGTAGTTGCGCAGGTTGAAATACGCAGCGGCTTCTTCGGCCGTCATTAGTTTTTGCGCAACACTGTACTCCGTTACGTTTTTAAAATAGTCGGGCGAAATAATTTCTACCGACACATACTGCCACAGCGGGGTAAGAATCGTAATAAACAAGGTCATCAGCAGACCACTGACAAACGCTTTTTTAAACGTGATGGTGCCGCCGTTTGCTTTGCGTTTGGCACTCAAAGCAAACCAATACACTGCAATGGCCACAATCATAAACAGGTTGGTAATAATGGGGTGCTTGTCGATGTGTTGGTCGTGCAGGCCGGTTAGCTTTTCCAGCAGCATCCATGCCAGGCCAGCCACTATAAAAATGATGGCCCATTTTATTTCATGTGCAATGCTTTTCATATGCAAGGGTTGTTTTGAAAAATGAGGTTGCCTTCGGTTATTTCGCACAGAGGGCACAGAGCTCTCATAGGATATCTGCACTGCTTGCTAAATATCGTTTGCATTTCTCTCTGCGACCGCCGCTCCACTGCGGTAAAACATTGAAGTAAAAACTCCGCGTCTTCGTGTCTCCGCGTTGCAAAAAGTTTATACCAGTGTTGCTTCCGAAGTAATGCTGCAGTTGTACAATTTCGAGATGGGGCAGTTGGCTTCTGCATCTTTTACTGCCGCAGCAAACTGCTCTGCTGTAGCTCCGGGTACTTTGCCTGTTACAACGAGGTGGCTGTTAGTAATCGTTCCATTATCCAACGTAATGGTACAGGTGGTTTCCAACGATTCGGGTGTCAGCTCCATACCGCCGAGCACAAAGCTGAGCTTCATGGTAAAGCAGCCGGCATGTGCAGCGGCCACCAGTTCTTCGGGGTTGGTACCTACGCCTTCTGCAAAACGGCTGTTGAATGAATATTGCTTTTGTTGCAATACGGTGCTTTGTGTAGTGAGGTGGCCATGGCCTTCTTTACCAGAACCGTTCCAAACGGCAGTTGCATTTCTTTTCATGGGATGTCATTTTTTTAAGGAATAGTAAGATAGCATATTTGTGCCCCAACAAATGCCGAATGCTGGAACTATTTCAACAAGTCTGGAGCGGTTTGCAGCAAACCACGCCCCTCGAATTTGTGGCCGTGATGGCTGGTATAGCCAGTGTATTTTTTTCCCGCAAAGAGCACATCCTTGTATATCCGGTTGGGCTGGTCAACACCATCATTTTCATTTACCTCTCTTTCAAATACCACTTGCCCGGCGAAGCGGTGGTCAATTTTTATTACACGGTCATGAGCATTTACGGCTGGTGGTTGTGGGCCAAAAAAGACCAGCAACAACAGCCCGTGATGCATGTGAATTTCAGCAGCCGCAAAGAGTGGCAACAGCAGTTGTTGTTTGCCACCATTTGCTATGTGGCTCTGTACGGTTTTATTTTACTGATGCGCCAGTGGTTTGCCAAAGAAGCCATTCCATGGGCCGATGCGTTTGCCAGTGCCACTGCATTTACCGGCATGTGGCTGATGGCCAAAAAGAAAGTGGAAAGCTGGTACTGGTGGATGGCTACCAACATTGCTAGCATACCGTTGTACTTTGTAAAAGGGCTGGTATTTACCAGTGTGCAATATGTAGTGCTGCTGTTGCTGGCTGTAGCCGGCTGGTGGGCGTGGAGGGTAAAAGCGAAGAACAATGTGCCAATTAGCTAATGTGAAAATGTGCTAATGAAAAAACAATAGATTTCCTATTTCCCTGCGGCTTTGCGCAGTGCTTCCATCCATTCCACAATCAGCACAGTACGGTATCCGTTACGCATTTTTTCCAACCCAATCATCAGGCTGAGTTGCCAAGCAGTGCGGGGTACGGGCGGCAGTGCAAACAAAAATGCATCTACCAGATTGTCGGGTTTGTTGGGTGGCAATTCAGCAGGGTCCACCGGCAGCAGTGCAATGCTCACACTGTCGGAAAATGGTAACACACAACCATTAATCTGTTGTAGTACCCGATTCATCTGGCGGTTGGCATTTTGCAAATCTGTTAGTGGTGCAAAGTTGGCGATGTACTGCCAGCTGTCTGTTTGCAGCGTATCTCTACAATCAGTAGCATGTTCTACTTCGGTGGTTTGTGCATCGGCCCAGGGCAGGCGGGTGCTATAGCGTTCGTGGCTAAACGTCCATACACCGTTGGTTTGGTAGCCGTTGCTGCTGCGCAGTTTGGTATCGAGCAGTTCGGGTATGTGTTGTTGGGTAAACAAATACATCACTTCCCGAATGGCGGAGCATTGGCGGGAGTAACCTGTATCTGTTTGCGATAGCGACACAGATGCCACACCACTAGCCAACAAAAAGAAAACTATACGCAGCATGGTAGAAAGGTAGCACAGAATGGAAAGATTACAGCAGCACTTCGATGCCCACAAACAAGCCATCGTCGGTTTCTTTTACGGGGTAGGTGCGCAGAAAATAGCCCTCGCCACTAGTATTGCGGCCCGTGCTCAGCGAAAACTTGTAACGGTGCAGCGGGCACACCACATTGCCCAGCGCATCTACCCAGCCATCGGCCATGCGGCCACTGGCATGCGGGCATTTGGCGGCACAGCCATACAGCTCCTGCTGGTGGCGGGTAATGCAAATGTCTTTGCCAGCCACCGATACCTGCACCAGGCTGCGGCCGGTATTGAACAACTCGGCGGCACTTTCGGCTACTTTAAACCAGCGGTATTGTTTATCAACAGCAGACATGCGCCAAAGAAAGCTTTTTTATGCCAGTCGTGCCTATGGCGTAAAAAATTATCCACCCGCTGGCAGGGCCCATGCATGCAGTGTAAATTGCACCCCTTATGCAGGATATTTTAGCAGGATTGAATGAGCAGCAGCGGGAAGCCGTAACGCACAAAGACGGACCGCTGATGATTGTGGCTGGCGCAGGCAGTGGCAAAACCAAAGTACTCACCACCCGCATTGCCTACCTCATGGGGCATCACGGGGTAGATGCGTTCAACATTTTGGCCCTTACGTTTACCAACAAAGCGGCCGCCGAAATGAAAGAACGGATTCAGAAAATACTGGGCAATGGCGAAGCCCGCAATTTGTACATCGGTACGTTTCACAGTGTGTTTGCCCGCATACTGCGTGGCGAAGCACAACACCTGGGCTACCCCAGCAACTTTACCATTTACGACACCGACGATAGCCGCGGCGTTATTAAAACCGTGGTGCAAGAGCTGAACCTTGATGATAAAACTTACAAGCCCAACGTAGTGGGCAACCGCATCAGCTCGGCCAAAAATGCCCTCATAACCCCCGAAGAATACCTGAGCGACAGCCACATACAGGCAGAAGATGCCCGCCAAAACCGCCCTGCTATCGGTCGCATTTACGATGCCTATTGCAAACGCTGTTTTAAAAACGGCGCCATGGATTTTGACGACCTGCTGCTGAAGATGTATGAACTGCTGCGGGATTTTCCGCCGGTGCTCCATAAGTACCAGCATAAATTCAAATACGTGATGGTGGATGAGTATCAGGATACCAACACCACCCAGTACCAGATAACCAAACTGCTGGCCGCAGCCCACGAAAATCTTTGCGTGGTAGGCGATGATGCACAAAGTATTTACAGCTTCCGCGGTGCTACCATCGAAAACATTCTGCAGTTTCAAAAAGACTACGAAGATGTAAAAGTGGTGAAGCTGGAACGCAACTACCGCAGTACCGGCACCATTTTGAACATTGCCAACGAGGTCATCAAAAACAACAAGAACCAATTACCCAAAGAGCTGTGGACCGAAGCCGAAGCCGGCGACAAAGTGAAAATTGTGCGGGTCATCAGCGACAACGATGAAGGCCGGTATGTGGCCGATGCCATTCAGGAAAACAAACTGCGCAATCATTTCAGCAATGGCGATTTTGCCATTTTGTACCGTACCAATGCGCAAAGCCGGGCTTATGAAGAATGCCTGCGTCGTTCCAATATTCCGTACCGCATTTATGGTGGCATCAGTTTTTATCAGCGCAAAGAAATCAGGGATTTCATTGCCTACCTGCGGGTGATAGTGAACACCCGTGATGAAGAAGCATTGAAGCGCATCATCAACTACCCGGCACGGGGCATTGGCAAAACCAGCATTGAAAAACTGGTGATTGTGGCCAATGAAAAAAACATGCAGATGTGGCAAGTGTTGGAGCAGGCACAAAACGTAGGCATCCGAGGCGGCAGCCTCGAAAGCATGCAGGCCTTTGTGCAAATGATCAAGTACTTCCAAAGCATGCTCAAAACCAGCAATGCGTATGAAGTGGCTTTTCAGGTGGGCAAACACACGGGTTTGGTAAAAGAACTCTTCAACGATAAAAGTGCAGAAGGCCTGGCCCGCTACGAAAACATTCAGGAGTTGCTCAACTCTATTAAAGAATGGGTAGACGATGCTGAAAACCGAAGCATGATTGATGAAGACGGGACGCTGATTGAAGAAACGGCCCCCTCCAACTCCCCCGGCGGGGGAGAGCCCGACCAGCAAGACAGCGCGGCAACCGGTATGCTCTTCGGTTTCGAACCCTCTGACACATCTTCCTCCCCCTCTGGGGGCCGGGGGGCAGATGGTGGCGGGACAGCTTCACTCGGTATGTACCTGCAACAAATTACGTTGCTGACCGATGCCGATAAAAACGATGATGAAAACGCTGACGTGGTAAAACTCATGACCATCCACGCATCAAAAGGATTGGAATTTCCCTGTGTGTTTGTGGGTGGTATGGAAGAAACCTTGTTTCCCAGCGGCATGAGCATCAACACCAGAGAAGAGCTGGAAGAAGAACGTCGGTTGTTTTATGTAGCCGTAACAAGAGCCAAGAAAAAACTGTGGCTTACGTATGCGCAAAGCCGCTACAAATTTGGTCAGGTGGTGGCCAATGAGCCCAGCCGCTTTTTGGAAGAAGTGCCCGGCCAGTATGCCGACCGTACCATGGCCGGTGGTGGCCTGCGCAACCAAGGTGGCATGGGCTTTGGCGGTGCCAGTGCGTTTGAGCGACTGCATGGTGGCGGCCGTGGCGGAAGCAACAGTGCCGCTGCTGCAGAACGCAGATACGGTGCGCCTCCGGGCAAGCAAGCGGCCAGCACAAAGCCAAGCTACGTAGGACCAGCACAACCGCCCAAAGTGGTGGAGCATACACCATCATCCGACTTTGTAGCCAGCGATACCAGCGGCCTGAAAGAAGGAGATAAAGTAGAGCACCAGAAGTTTGGTTTTGGCGTGGTCATCAAAATGGAAGGAGCAGCACACAACCCCATTGCCACGGTAAAATTTGATCAGAACGGCGAAAAGAAAATCATGCTGAATTATGCCAAACTGAGGATTTTGTAAATGCATTACAACTATACAAAAAGAGGAACTGATGTCAGTTCCTCTTTTTTATTTTCAATTTGTAAAGATTGCTTTAAAACTTCGAATACATAATTCAGTAGCAATTCTTCTCACTTCAGCATTGTTACTTTCTTTTTCTTGAAAAAAAGAAAGTAACCAAAGAAAATTCAAGGCAAACCCGATGCCTCCGGCTGTTTTGACCAGCCAACGCCTCCCTCTGTGTTTCTGCATTAGTCGTTCGGAGTATTCGTTGACCTGAATTGCTTAAAGCACTGTTTAATTAAACATTATTCAAATACTAGTATCGCTTTAAGCTTTTACCTGCTTGTGGCTGCCATCGCAGAAAGGAGGGTTTTTGGTTTGCTTGCAATTGCAGAGCCATACTTCTTCTGTTTTTTCGGCAGTAAACTTCAGGCTTACAAAATGCTTTTGCATTTCACCGTTGGCATCTTCTGTCCAGCAGGCTTTGTGGCCACCGTCGCAGAGGGGTTGTTTTTCGCTGAGGCCGCAGGTACACCAGGCATAGGTTTTACCGGCTTCCACTTGTACAGCGGTGGGTTCGCATTTGGCCACTTTGGGCAATTGAGTATAATCCATGTTGTGTTTATGTTTTGGTTATTGAGAATACAAATGATTGAACAAAAAAGTTTATGCCTGCACAAACTGCCGCACAAATTGATACAAATTAAAATCGCTGTGCAGGCTTTCGGCAATGGCTTGTTTTAGTTGCGCCTTGCTCAAGTTTTTCATGCGTTGCTGCTGTATGAGGTGCCATGCTTTTTCGGCAAGCAGCCAGCTGCGGCGTTCGTTGGTAGCGCCTAGCTGTAGCACATCCGTTATGGCTGTAGTCAATGCATCAATACCTTCCCGTTGCTGTGCCACTGTTTTTACCACGGCTATTTCATGCTGCCTGGTCATAAAGGCCGGGGCCAGCATTTGGCGCAGGTTTTTTACAAACATATCCGCATCGGGGCGGTC
>JADLHL010000157.1 GCA_020848815.1 Chitinophagaceae bacterium
AAAAAGCAGACATCACGCCAACCAATCTGCAAAAATTGAGCGATGGCTTCCAAAAGCTGGGTTCTACCGTAGATAAAATGGGCGAAATAGGCGATGTGGTAAAAAGTACCGGCGATTTTTCTGCCAATACCAAGGCTGCTGCCGATGCTATGAATAATGTAAAAGGTGCCATGGACAAAACTGTTGGTGCCATGAATAGCTTTAACAGCGCCAGCGAAAGCACAGCGCAGTTTCATACACAGGTGCAAACACTCACTAAGAATTTGTCTGAATTGAATGCCGTGTATCAGCTGGAACTGCAGGATAGCAACAACCACCTTAAGACTATGAATCAGTACTTTGGCAACCTGACTGCTATTTCGTCTGCTATGGGCGCCAGCATTGAAGACGCCAAGCAGGCACAGAGCCAAATACAGGCACTGGCCGGCAACCTGGCTAAGCTCAACAGTGTGTATGGCAACATGCTCACTGCTATGCAGGGCCGTGCATAATGATGGCCTGCGTTAGCATACGTAAGTAAAAAACATAGCTTCGATCACCTGTAAATTCACAATATTATATGGCTTTACCTAAGGAGCCGCGGCAGAAGATGATTAACCTGATGTACCTGGTACTGACGGCACTTCTGGCGTTAAACGTTTCGAACGAGATATTGAATGCCTTTAAAGTGGTAGACAATAGCCTCCAGAGTTCGAATGGCGTTATCAAAAGTTCGAATAATGTAATTACCACCTCACTGGCCGAGCAAAGCAAAAAGCCTGAACTGGCTGCTAAAGTGGCCATTTGGGAGCCCCGCGCCAAGCAGGCTATCAGCCTTGCCAATGCATTGGCTGCTCAAATTGACGCTTTAAAAGATTCATTGAAAATGGAATCTGGCTTGCACAAAGGCGAGAATGGCGAAGACATTTACAAAGAAGACGATTTGGACGCACCTACCCGCCTGTTTAGTGCCAATGGCAAAGGCGAGGGCCCCAAATTGCAGGCTGCTTTGCAAAAGTTCCTGAATGACCTCAAAGCAATTGTTCCTGCGGCTGATATTAAAAAGGCACTGCCCGATTTTCCAATTGATATTTCTGTGCCAAAAACGCAGAACAAGAACAACAAAACCTGGACAGATGCTTATTTCCACATGACGCCGTCTGTAGCGGCCATCACCATTTTGAGCAAGTTTCAGAATGATGTGCTGCGCAGTGGTAACATGATGGCACAATATTGCCAGGATCAGATTGGTAAAGTAGAAGTTGTGTATGACAAGTTTGAAATCCTGACCAGCCAAAGCAGCAACTACCTGCTGCCCGGCCAGCCTTTGGAAATTAAAGCGGGTATTGGTACGTTCAGCTCTGCTGCCAAGCCAACCATCAGCATTAATGGCGTAAGCCAGGTGGCTAATGACAGCGGTTTTGCCCGTTACAACACAACTGTGAGCAATAGCGGCAGTATACCCGTATCGGTGTCTTTTAAAGACCCGAACACTGGCGAAACGATGACTAAAACCACCCAGGTAAACTATACGGTTGGTCAGCCTTCAGGTGCTTCTATCTTCCTCGAAAAGATGAACGTAATGTATGTAGGCGTTGATAACCCTGTAACCATTTCTACCGGTAGCGGCAAGCGGGAAAGTGCCCGTGTTACTTTCAGTGCTGGTGCTATTACAGGAAGCGGTGATAAGTACATTGTAAAGCCCAGCCAAACAGGCCCTGCTACATTGACCATTTCTGTGGATGGCAAAACATTCCCTTTCCCGATTCGTGCCAAGTTGCTGCCCGATCCAGTGCCTTTGGTGGGTACACTCAGCGGCGGTAAAATTCCTGCTGCACAGTTCAAAGCCATGGGTGGTGTTCGTGCCGCATTGAAAGATTCGGAGTTTGACGCACCATTTACTGTATTGAGCTACACCATTGCCGGTAACGGCGCAGGTTTTAGCCAGTACACACCCGTGAATATTACTGGTGCACAATGGGGTAGCAATGCCGTAATTTCACAGTGTAAACCTGGTAGTACTGTATTTATTGATGATATTTTTGCACGTGGACCAGATGGCAAGAGCAGAAAGCTGCCTTCTATCGCCTTCCAGCTGCAATAAGTTTTTTGACGAAAGCGTTATACTTGCTACAGGCCTTTTCACAAAGGCTTGTAGCATTTCAGATATTCAAATTTTGAACTCATGATGAAGCGGATTTCCTGGATGGTTTTGTTGCTGGCTGGCCTGGTGGCCACGCAGGATGCATTGGCTCAGAAAAAGCCGGTGAAGAAGGCAAAGCCTAAAACCACCAACACCAAACAACCAGCTGTGGTAAACACCCCCGTGGTGGCTCCTGTGGTTGATACGCCAAAAGTGGAAGAGAAAGATACCATTCCTGTAAAGGCGGTGGTTCCTTCCCGTAGGCCTACATCAACAGTAGAAGGCAACCTGACGCTGGATAAAACACCGTTGCAGTACGACCATATTCGCATCGACGATCAGGTGTACAAGCAAATTGTTTGGCGTGAAATCAACGTAA
The DNA here is from genome assembly GCA_020848815.1 of Chitinophagaceae bacterium. Taxonomy (GTDB): domain Bacteria; phylum Bacteroidota; class Bacteroidia; order Chitinophagales; family Chitinophagaceae; genus Phnomibacter. The sequence goes on from JADLHL010000157.1 coordinate 2,502, forward strand.
AGGAAAAAATGAACCTTCCTTTTACTTACGAAGCCGATGAAGACAATGGTAACCAAAAGTTCTTCAACATTCTGCTGCGTCATATTAAGGATGGTGATATCACCGCGTTTAGCAATGCCAACGACCGTTTTACTACACCGTTGAAAGTAGAAGATATCGCTACCATGCTCATGGGAAAAAAGTATACCATTTCAAAACCAGATTTGGTGCTTGACCCTGACATGTCGAAAGGCATTATGAAGGATACTACCATTCGGGATGAGTTCAATGAAAACACCATTATCGCTTACAGGGTAAAAGAGGAAATCATTTTCGACCGTGAAACCAGCCGTTTGCATTTCCGCATTTTAGGTATTGCTCCTGTACGTGCTGTGCTGAATGATGACGGTACATTCCGCGACTCTTACACCCTCTTCTGGTTGTACTATCCTGAACTGCGCCCCATATTGGCCCGTTACGAAGCTTACAATCCCCGCAATATGGGTATGCGTATGAGTTGGGAGGAGATTTTTGAAAGCCGCTATTTCAGCAGCTACATCACCAAGTCAACGCTCAACAACCCCTTCGACAAAGCATTGTCTGGCTACATTGCAGACCCGCTGATGCGTTTGCTGGAAGGTGAAAATATCAGAGAAACGATTTTCAACTGGGAACAAAACCAGTGGTCATACTAAGTCCAACAGAAAAGAAATACAAAAGCCGGTGCTACACAGCATCGGCTTTTATTTTGGGGCAAAATGAGCCAGTACCAGCTGTGCTTTTTGCTTGCCAATCACTGCTTCTAACGCAGGCAGGTCGGCTTGCTTCACTTTATTCACCGATCTGAAATGCTTGAGTAATGCGGTGGCTGTTTGCTTGCCAATACCGGCAATGTCTTCCAGTTCATTTTTAAACGTGCCCTTGCTTCGTTTTTGCCGGTGAAACGTGATACCAAAACGGTGTACTTCGTCGCGGATGCGGCGCACCAGCTTCAACCCCTCGCTGTTCCAGTTGAGTTTGATGGATTGCTGGTCGCCGGCAAAAAACAGTTCCTCAATGTTTTTGGCCAATCCCACCAATGTCATTTGCCCGGAGAGCCCAAGTTCTTCAATAGCTTCGAGAGCCGCATTCAGCTGTCCCTTGCCGCCATCAATAATCACCAACTGGGGCAGCTCGGCCGCTTCTTCGCTCAGCCTTTTGTAGCGTCGGGTTACGGCCTCCTTCATAGTGGCAAAGTCGTTAATGCCTTGCACCGTTTTTACATTAAACCGGCGGTAGTCGTTTTTGGAAGGTGCTCCGTTTTTAAAACACACCATGGCACTTACCGGGTAGCTTCCCTGAAAATTACTGTTGTCGAAGCATTCGATGTGGAGCGGCAACTCGGGCAAACTCAATGCATCTTGCAATTCTTCCAAAATATCCAGCAGTTGGTCTTCCGTTTTTTCTTCAATGTTCAGCAGCTTTTTCCGCTTCACTTCATCTTTAAAGAGCAACACATTTTTCTGGCTTAGTTCGAGTAGTTTCTTTTTATCGCCCAGCTTGGGAATGGTCACCTGCACTCTTGCATCGGCGTATTCCAATGCCAGGGGTACAATTATTTCTGTTGCATCACTATCGAACGACTCACGGATACGGGCAATGGCAAATGAAAGTACTTCTGCTTCAGTTTCATCGAGGTGTGGCGTTAGTTGCAGCGTATGCGTTTGTACAATCGTGCCGCTTCTCACCATCAAAAAGTTGACATAGGCAATGTCTTCAGCTTTGTAAATGCTGAACACATCTACATCATTTACCTGCTGACTTACCACCACTGATTTCACTTGGTATTGCTCCAGGTGTTCGAGTTTCTTTTTGGTGATTTGAGCTTTTTCAAACTCCAACTGCTCAGCATAGCGGCGCATTTCTTCCTTGTAATACTGCACTACTTCGCCGAGCCTTCCTTTCAGCACCTGCTTCAATCTGTTGAGGCCTTCGCGGTATTCCAACTCTGTTTGAAAACCAACGCAGGGCCCTTTACAATTACCCAAATGATATTCGAGGCATACCCGAAACTTTTTGGCAGTTATGTTTTTTTGCGTTAGCGGCAGTTTGCAGGTACGCAGTTGAATGTGTTGCTTAATAAACAGCAGCAACTCTCTTACTCTTGCTACAGAAGTAAACGGACCAAGGTATTCGCTGCCATCATTAATTTTTCTGCGGGTAAGAAACACCCGTGGAAAAGGTTCTTTTTTAATAACGATATACGGATACGTTTTATCGTCCTTTAGATCTATGTTGTACTTGGGTTGGTATTGCTTAATGAGTGCATTTTCCAGAAAGAAAGCATCCTGCTCGGTATCTACCACATTGAACTCTATGCGAACAATGCGTTGTACCAGCTCATGTGTTTTGTAGCCGGCGTATGTTTTGTTGAAATAAGAACTGACCCTTTTGCGTAAGTCTTTTGCTTTACCTACGTAAATGATGTGGTCGCGGTCATCGAAGTATTTGTACACGCCGGGTTGATGCGGTATGGTGGGAGCAATTTTTCTAAACGTTTCAGCATTCATAACGGTACGCAGATAAATGTGCTACAGTATTAAAAAGGTTTATCCCAAACATATTCGGTGATGCGGTTGATGCTGCGGCCGTCTTTGTATTGAATGGTTTGTGCCAATTGACATTTCATGTGGTGCTTCCACAGTACTTTGGTAGAAACGCTGCTGTCAGCAAATGACTGTTCAATGCTCAGGGCTACCGACTTAACTTGTTGTGTGGTTGGGTGCAGTAAAATATCGGCCTGCTGCAGTGGCAGCGTAGCATTTTTAGAACTGATAGAAAAGGTGATGGCTTCAGTACTGAGATCGTTGAAAGAGGTTTCAGTATACTGCGACCGGAGTTCCGTTTTGTTGGGGTCGATGCTGGTAAAAAAAGCGATGGCTGATTTGAAACTGGTTTTATTGATGATGCCGGAGTCGGTTGTTCTGCCTTCTTGTCGAACTATTTTTTCTACTGCTAATGGCATAGAGTCGATGTATTCCAATTCATGTTGGAGATATTGCGAAAAAGGGTAGAGCGGCTGCGTGGCGCTGCTGTCTGTTGTCGCTTTGTCATCTTGAGCAGCCGTTGAATCAGGATTGCTGCAAGCCATCAACAACAGCAGGGCGAAGCCCATAGAAATAGCCAAAAGATTGCGCATAAAAAAGCCTTGCTTGAGTGTAAAAGCAAGGCAGCTAAATTACCTGCAAAGCAGGGTATTACAACGTTTTGGAAACGCCAATTTTCACACCGTAATCAATGAGGTGCTCACGTACGGGATAGCTGCGTACGGCACCGGGCAACAACTGATAACGGATTTGCGGACCCACTTGCCAGCTGATTCCTTTTTTGCCATTGAACTGCATAAACGCTTCAATACCTGTATTGATATTCCATTTGCGCAGCAGCGATGGTTGCTTTACATAATTGCGGTAGTCTGCCGAAATCAACCATGATTGCTGGCCAATATTGTAAGTTGGTTGAATGGTGGCAGCCACAATAAAGCGGGTATTTTTGAACTCAGCCATGCGCAATTCAAATCCAATGGGAGCACTCAATTGCATCAGCTGATTGCTCATTTCAATTGGCCTTCCATTCGCTACTGTACTCACATCTGTCATCATCATTAAAGTATCAACACGCAGGCCCTGGTCCATCATGAGCACAGCAGGCTGCCTTGTAGTGGTGTTGTAGGCTTCAATGGCATAGCGGCGATAGTTGGCCTGCAAGCCCACTTTCACTTTCAAGTTTTCTGTAATGCGGTAGGCAAATGATACGCCGGCTTCTACGCCGGTTTTAGGTCTGTGCTGTACCATACTGCCCAGGGTTACATTGGTGGCCGGAGTGAGCATGTTGGCCAGCTGGCTTTTTTCTTCTGATAGTAAACGGTAGCTAAAGCTGGGCGTAGCATAATACTGTACACTCCAGCGTCCTTTTTTGGCTGCCATTTTTTGAACTGCAGCTGCCAGCACAGGGCTGTTTTGAGCCGTGGTAAGCTCAGGAAAAATGCCCGGAGTGTCGTTGCGTTCCTCTTTAGGGGAAATTGAGTTTATGGAAGACCCGGTAACGATAGATTCGCCTGCAGTGAGCGTTGACAATGACAATGGCTGCCATTCTTCTGCTGTCGTAAGCGCAACATCAGATTGCGGTATGCCCGTTTGGGTCATCACATTTGCAGACTCAACAGTTGATGCGGCGGCTGTAGTACTTGCATCCATCAAATTACTGGTATCTACCAAAGATGCTGGTTCCGAATTGTCCGATGTTGCCATTGCATGTGGTGCATGTATAATAGCCTGATGTGTGTTTTCATAAGCAGGTTCAATTTGCCTGCCAGCCACTTTGAATGCAGCTGCCCTTGCCGCCGGTGCAGTTTTTTGCTGCGCAGCAGTAAGTGGTTTTATGGTAAACAAATCTTTATCGGGCTGAAAGAAAAGCAGCGCTGCCAACACAAGGGCACCCGTAAATACTGCGCCAAAGTTTAATGCGGGCCATTGCTTATCGCCATGTAATTCTTTGTTGATGTTTCGCCATACCCTGTCCGACGGATACATGCGAAGGTCGTCTGCCGATTCCGACAGTAAACCCTCCAACTCGTCGTGGTATTGCTTGTTCATCATAGCAGTGTTCTTGTCTCTTTATCTTTTACTGTTTGCAAGTAGCATCGCTGCCGGAGTCAGTTAGCTAAAGGCAATTATTGCATCTGGCTGTAGTGTTGGTTTATCGAGAATATTGCGTTTCACCAGCATTTGCTCCAGCATAGCCTTGGCTCTGGTATATTGGCTTCGGCTGGTACTCTCGCCTATGTCCAGCATTTCTCCAATTTCCTTATGACTAAATCCTTCTATAGCATACAGGTTGAGCACAGTGCGATAACCCGTAGGCAGTATGCGGATGCATTCTACCACTTGCTTGGCCTGCAATATCGAAGGAATGTTATCTCTCGATTGTGCTTCCATAGCATGGTCTATATCCAGGGCGTCATTAAATTTTTTGTTGCGTTTCAACACGTTGATACAAGTGTGTACCACTATGCGCCGTATCCAACCTTCAAATGCACCTTTGAATTGGAAAGTGTGTATCTGAGAAAAAATCTTAATAAAGCCCTCTTGCAACATATCTTCTGCATCCTCACGTGAGTGTGCAAACCTGTAACAAACAGCCAGCATTTTGGGGCTATACCTGTTGTATAGTTCCCGCTGCGCCAGTGGGTTGTTATCAATACATCCTGCAATGAGAAGTTCTTCGGTCATGTGTAGCTGTTGGTCAACTACACTAATGTAGACATTTTTAGTGCTGAGGCGCTGCTTTGTTGCAAAAAAATGGCCAATTTCCCATTGCTTTTTTTGCTTTTAGCATATTGCCAGCAAAGCATATCAGGCGGTCATTTCGTCTGATGCAGTAGTTGGTGGCAAATCATGCGGGTGTTTTTTTCGATGCCCACGTTTGTGCTTTCGTATTTTCTGCGGGTTGAACCACAGGTAAAAACCAGAGATGGTGAGCATTAGCAGCCCAAAACCTGAAATGCTGCTGATGGAAAGTTTGCCCAAGTTGCCGGGTAAAAAACGATCGAGAATTGAGCCATCATGTATTTGTTCTATCAGGTCGGCACGGCGGGTTTCCATCAACAATATTTTGGCCGTGCCTAAATCTACCTGTATGGCTGTGTAGTGGTTTTTGAAAATAACTTTTGCAATACCATTATCTGGGCGAACATCTATGCGGTCGATGATGGTATCGGCTTGCGGTTGCTGCAGTTGTAAATGATGAACTGCTGCATGCTGAATGGCAGCAATGCTTTGCCAACTGGCCGGTATGTTGCTGCTGCCGGTAGCAGTTTTGGCCTGTAGCAGGCCAAAACTGTTTTTCTTCCATGCCAGCAATATGCCGGTGATACTTACCAGCATCAACAGACTACCCGCTATTAAAGCAACATTGCGATGCCACTTTCTGTAGCGTCGGGTACTGATAGCAATTTTTTTACTGGCAGGCATACGGCATATTTTTATAAAAGAAATAATGGAAAGTCAACATCACCAATGATAACGGATGGAACACACAAGATTAGCACCGGGGGCTACAATACCCGAGCTATAAGTGCGGTATCGCTGATTGGTGATATTTTCCCAACCAACAGAAAGCAACATGCGTTTCCATTGATAGCCAACTTTTGCATGTAACGCATACCAGCCCGGGCTGTAGGGTCTTCCTTGTGTATCTTTGGCATAAATAGTTGGTTTTGCTTGTTCGCTGGGGGCCAAATCTTCAAAGCGGATGGTACTGTTGTATTGCACAGTAACATCGGCAGAAAAGCCATGTTTGCTATAGCGGATGCCTGAGCTTCCATAAAAGGGTGGCGCATGTCGTAGTGGCACCTGTTCATTTTTGCTGTCGTCGGTTTCTTTACCGTTTACCCAGTTGGCTATGCTGTAAATACTCAACCAACGGGATAGCCAAACTTCGGCCAATGCCTGTGCGCCCCATACAGTTGCTTTGCCTACATTCTGCAATGCTTCCACCCGGCTGAGTGAGCCATCGTACAACACACTATCCTGCCCGTTGAAAGTAAACGGTCTGCGTACTATGGCATTTTGCAATCGGGTATGAAAAAGATTCAGCTCCAGTTTTACTACATGTTGCACATGCTTTACGGCGCCCAGTTCAAAGTTCCAGGCGTATTCGCTGCGAAGGTTGGGGTTGGGCACGGTGAGGTTACCGGGTGTACTTTCAAACAGTTTCCCAATGTCATCAATATTTGGCACCCTGAAACCGGTGGCAATATTTGCGTTCAACTGCCATGAAATTGCCGGCCTGTATACAAGTCCCATATTTCCCGTTACACCACCATCTCTTATACTGGCCTTCTGATACGGAAAGGGAAAAAACTGATTATTGAATGCAGCCTGCACACTGGCATGGTTGTACCGCAAGCCTGTACTAAAAGTGAATTGTGGATGAAAATTGAGCCGGTAACTTCCGTACAAACCGGCACTGCGCCAAGTGCTGCCATTGGGGTAGCGGGAGGCAATGGTTGTGCTGGCATTGGTTTGAATATTGGTGCTGAGGCCAGTGCTCCTAACCAGGTTGGTGACCAATTCTGCACCATAAAAAATAGCACCCTTGCCCAATTCTTTTACAGCGTCGATATTGGCAGTAAACATCTTCACCTGATCTTCGAGGTTGCGGCGATTGAGATTATTGCGTTGCCTGTCTATCCGGCTCTCTTCATAGTTTTGATAAGCCACAATTATTTTTGCTTCGTCGTAAATAGCTGTGCGTTTGAGTAAAGCTGCTTGCAGACTGTGCATACGCCAAAGCATGGGGCCATAGTCCCATTCTGCAAATCGCAGATTGCCATTGCGGTATTCAATCAGCCTGTCGTAGCGGGGTGCATTACCAGTGCCACTGTAGTAAAATGCATATTGCAAATCAACCCCGTCGGAAGGACGAAACCGTAGCTTCTGCACAGTATTCCACTGGTTGTAACCACTGTGCACTTGTGTACGTGGGTTAGTATTTTGTACAATACTGTCTTTGCCGTTAATGCGTTCTACATATTCCTTCCGCAAATAGCCATCCTGGCCACCATATTTTCCCATGGTAAGATCGCCAAAACTGCTAAAGCTGACCGAACCCAAATAGGCCCATTTTTGCCCGCCAATACTCACATCTGCATGAGCCGTTTTTTCCTGGTTGGCAGTGCTGTAGCGCAGCAGGCCACTACCCTTGGCCAAAAGTTGCTGTGCACCTTTTTGTTGCAGCTTCGCCTCCAGGCTGTGAAAGTCCATTACACCGCCAATGGCATCGCTGCCATAAATAAGTGAGCCGGGGCCAAATACCACTTCCGCAGTTTCTGTACTCAGCGCATCAATGCTGATAACATTCTGCAAATTGCCACTGCGAAAAATAGCGTTGTTCATGCGTACGCCATCTATCACAAGCAATACCCGGTTGGTGGCAAATCCGCGAATCATAGGACTGCCGCCACCCAGTTGGCTTTTTTGCACAAATACAGTGCCCGTTTGCGCCAGCAAATCGGCAGATGTTTGCGGGCTGAGCAACAAAATATCTTTTTTGGAAACCTTGGTTATTTTGTTGGGAACCTCATTCATTTTTTGTTCCCATTTGCTGGCAGAAACCGTTACTTCTCCACTGCCTTGCAGCGTATCAGTTTGTGCCATGCTCCATAGCGAACAGCAGCTGAATACAGCTACTATTGTTAATCGAATCATGTATTATTTGTAGTTGCGCAAAACAATACAAGTACGCTGCAGCAAATGTGACAGCTACTTGCAATGCACTGCATTCCATCAAAAAGTAATTGCCGTTGTACACAGTCAATTACATGAATAATCTCAACTGTAGTAAAGTTGCTTTGGCGGAGGCGTAGGTGGAATGCAAGGGATTGTCAGATACATTTTGGCTATTTTGCCAACGGCATTATTGGATACAAATAAAAAGGAATGTTGTAGATTAAAAGCAGTGCCCGGTGCCCAATGCTTCAACAACCATTGCGCCATGCGGCCACTATCACCATCATTGGATTGATGCTGTTGTTGCGCCTTGGCAAAAGCCGCATGCATGGCCGATTCTCTTTCGTCGAACACACCACTGATAATGGCAACACCATTTTCATAGCGAATGGTTGCTACATCGAAGTATTCATTGTCTACAATCAATTCACGGCCTTCTTTTGTCCAATGAATAGCAGCACTGTCGATGCGGATAGTTTGCAGCATCGACTGTTCTACTTTTTGCCACATATCGATGCGGTGCAAAGTGCGTTCAATCAAAAAATCGGCAGCATACCAGGCTGGTAAAAGCATGGCAACAATGGCCAGTACAATTCCGGTCTTTTTCCAAAATGATATGTGCGGTTGCTGCTGCATTTATCGGGCAGAGTCAGTCAATTCTTTGCGGGCAGCTTTGGCCCAGTCAACAATCATTTTTTGTTGTGCAGCAGTCAGCTTGGCTTCGCCATGAATGATGGTGTATGATTTCAACGGCATTTCGCCACTTTCTACAGTTTCTATCACTTCGTCCAATTTATGATCTTGACGAAGCGCAACAGTTGGATAGCGGTCGTTGGCTTTTACCAATGCAAAGTCCTGAAAGTTGAGGTGGCTTTTTCCTTCGTCAATATGATCTTTCAACCACCAACCCAAGGGCTGCAAATTGCTGTACCAGGGATAGTTGGTGAAATTGCTGTGGCAATCGTAACAAGCGGTTTTCAGCAGGGTATGCACACCGTCGGGTACGGTTACCACCTTGCTGATGTCGTTGGCCATCTCCATGCTCTGGTTGTTTTTGCCGGGCTGTATAAACTGGATGCCCAAAAGGATAATCAATAGAATCATCAGGATGCGTTTTGCCCAACTTTTTTTAGGTGCGGCGGCGGCTGGCTTGTTTTCCATACACATGTTTTTTAGCTACACAATATTACAGCATATAAGTGGGCAATATTGTCCGTTCTTGTATAAGACTCTGTTTGCGTTTCCATACATTCGCTACCGCCTAATGGCCGCTGTAGCCAAAGGCGTCTAACCAAAAGATTCAATCAAATACTCATGAGAAAGTTCGTTCCCATGCTGCTGCTGGCAGCACTCGGCGGATCACCGGCCATGGCCCAGCAGGCTTTTACCAAAGACAACCTGCTGAAAAACCAATTGCCTGCCAATTTTTACAATGCTCCCGTGCAAGTGCTGGAGTGGCTCGACGATGAGAAGGTGATCTTGTATGGTAAACCTGCACCCGACAGTGCGGCACGGCCATACATTTTGGAAATAAAAACCGGTAAAACCATGGCACCGGCCGCCGATTATAAAATGCCTTCGCAGCGCCGGCCCGAGCAACCACTGTTCATCAAAAACAACGACATTTTTTTGCGCAGCACAGCTGGTGAAAAACAACTGACGTTTGACAAGGCGGTGGAGAAAAATCCAACTTTCAGCCCCGACGAAAAGTTTGTGGCCTTTACCCGCAACAACGATTTGTATACAGTTGAAGTAGCTACAGGTAAAGAAACCCGCCTCACCAACGATGGCACCGATTTGATTTTGAACGGCTATGCCAGCTGGGTGTATTGGGAAGAAATTTTTGGTCGCCCCACGGCCTTCCGTGCTTTTTGGTGGAGCCCCGATAGCAAGACGCTTGCTTACATGCGTTTTGATCAAAGCCGCATCAACATGTTTCCGCTGTACAATGCCGATGGCAGCCACGGCAGCCTCGAAGAAACACGCTACCCCAAAGCCGGCGACCCCAACCCCGATGTGAAACTCGGCTTTGTACAAGCCGCTGGCGGCAGCACTACCTGGGTTGATTTCAACAGCGCTGTAGACCACCAACTGGGCTGGCCCGAGTGGAAACCCGATGGCAGTGCCTTGTATGTACAGTGGCAAAACCGCGGTCAGGATTCGCTCCGCATGTTTGCGGTCAATCCGAAAGATGCTTCTAAAAAAGAAGTGTATTTCGAAACACAAAAAACATGGATTAGCCTGGATGAAGCAGATGACCGGCTCACGTTTATCAACGGTGGTGCCGACATGATTATCATGAGCGACAAAAGCGGCTGGAAACATTTTGCCGTGTACAGCAGCGATGGTGTGTTTAAAAACAACATCACTAGCGGCAACTTTACCGTGCAGGAAGTATTGGGCCTCGATGAAAAAACGAAAACGCTGTACATCAGGGTTCGTGGCAAAGATGGTTTTGCACGGAGTGATATTTATGCAGCTTCGTTGGATGGTCAAAAAATGACCCGCCTTACGTTTGGCAACTACAACCACAGCCGCCCCATCTTTTCGCCCAACTACAAATACCTCATTACTTCGTATAGCAATATTACCGACCCCGGTGGTATGGCTATTGTGAACAATCAGGGTAAGCTGGTACGTGAGCTGAGCAAAACTGCCGGCAGTGCCATGAGCAATTATACACTGGCCAAAACGGAACTCATCTTTATAAAAAGTGCCGATGGCAAATACGATTTGCCGGCCATTGTTACCTATCCAACCAATTATGTAGCGGGCAAAAAATATCCCATGCTGGTAAATGTGTATGGTGGCCCCGATGCCTCACAAGTAACCGATACTTGGCAGTGGAATGGCCAGCGTCAGTGGTATGCCAGCGAAGGCTTGCTGCAGGTTACTTTCGACAACCGTGCCAGTGGTCATTTTGGCAAAGCCGCCATTGGCGAAATCCATCGCCAGCTGGGTATTCTGGAAATTGAAGACTTCCGCACCATGGCCAAATACTTCATTGATAAGGGCATAGCCGATCCAACAAAAGTGTGCATCACCGGCTTTAGCTTCGGTGGCTACATGAGCTGTATGGCACTTACCTATGCCAGCGATGTATTTACACATGGCATGGCAGGCGGCAGCGTAACGGACTGGCATTTGTACGACAGCCACTACACCGAACGTTTTATGGATACCCCCGGCGAAAACCCGGAGGGCTACAAGAAAACCAGTGTGATGCAATATGTAGACAAATACAAAGGCATGCTGCAAATTGTACATGGCACCATGGACGATAACGTGCACATGCAAAACAGCATTCAACTCATTGGCGCCTTGCAAGACAAGGGTAAAGACTTTGAATTCATGTTGTATCCAAACGGCCGTCACGGATGGGGATTTATGCCTGCCCGCAACAACCACTTCACCAATTTGAAAACGAAGTTCATCTACCAGCATTTGCTGGAGAAAGAAGTGCCAAAAGAGATTTTGAGATAATCTTTTGTACAATAAAATTGAAAGCGCTGCATTTATCATGCAGCGCTTTTTATTTGCACCTTTAGCACATGGATGTCTTCCTCATATGCGCTGCGGCTTTACTAGGCTCTGCACTTACTTTTTTTAGTGGGTTTGGCTTGGGCACTTTGTTACTGCCCGTGTTCGGATTATTTTTTCCCATTGAAGTGGCCATTGCCATGACCGCAGTGGTACATTTTCTCAATAATATTTTTAAACTAAGTCTTACCTATAAAAACATTGAAAAGAAAATAGCATGGCAATTTGGACTACCTGCCATGTTGGCTGCTATTGCAGGTGCTTGGCTACTTTCCCAATTGCCAACTTACACATTGCACACCTATTCAATTGCTACAAATACTTACTATATCACGTTGCTGAAAACATTGATTGGCATACTCATGTTGCTGTTTGCATTGTTTGAAATATTGCCATCACTAAAACGATCGACGGTTTCTCCTACATGGCTTCCATTGGGTGGTTTGCTCAGCGGTTTTTTTGGAGGTTTGAGTGGACATCAGGGTGCATTGCGCAGTGTTTTTTTATTGCGATTGCAACTTAGCAAACAAACCTTTATTGCCACGGGTATAGCTATTGCCTGTATGATTGATATCAGCAGGTTGAGTATGTATGCCCAACAATTGTCGAAAGTAAACACATTGCCTTGGGCACAAGTGGCCGCAGCCACTGTAGCAGCTTTTGCAGGCGCATGGATGGGCAATATTTGGCTCAAAAAAATAACCATGCCTGCGTTTCAATGGATGGTAGCCATATTCATCATCCTGTTTGCCTGTTTGCTCATATTGGGGATAGTATAAATGTGTTATTTATTCGTACACCTGCACTCTTTTAAATTGACATATCTCAAAAGCCTTTGGCAGTAAGCATTTACAGCTAGCCCTATACTTGCATTACTGGTTTTAAAAACCTACCTTGTTTTCCTACTAACCTATTGCCACATGAGAAAACATGTATTGCTGCTTGCAATTGTATTGCTTGCTATTACCCAATTTTCTACTGCACAACCAGCGAATTTTTTAAATTCAAAACGTCAGTCACCGGGTCAAATTGCTGCGTTCTCCGATGCGTGGTCTTTTACACTTTCAGCGGGTGCAGCATTTCCCACTCAAAAAGGCGAAGCCAGTTTGTTCATGAATACAGGTTTGTCTTCCAAATTTTCCAGTCAATATTTTTTTGGCAAAGTCGGCCTTGGATTAAGTGCAGGTATGATACATGCTGCAATGGATAACACCGCTATCAAAAGCTTCATGCAGGCCAATAAATTTCCGGACAATGCAACATTTACAAGTACGTCTTCGCTCACTTCTTATTGGTTGGCGGGCCCATCATTTCGTATGGGCAATCGCATTCAAATATTGGGTGAAATACGTGGTGGAATTTTCCAAAACAAAGCGGGCAGTCTCAACATTACGGCGCCGGGCGTAACCAGGTCTTTGTATCGTTTTGAAACCGGTGAAAAAACAAGCTTCCCCGGTTGGAGTGGAAATCTTTCGGTAGCATATCCGCTGGGTGCAACTACTGCTATCAGCATCAACACCGACTATTTGCAATCGTCTTCCGCAATACGATTGATTGATCCTCGTCAAGGCATTGATGTGGCTACTTTGCAAACAAAAAAATGGCAGGTGTTTACGGCTGGTATTTCTTTTGTAAAAACTTTCGGCAGCAGCAAATCAGTTGTAAAACCTCCAAAGCAATCGGGTTTGGCAACAGGCAAAAGAAGCAGCGTACAAACCTCCAGCGATGTACAACAAATACCTGATGATGTGAGCATCATTAACCCTGAAGCAAGCCGTTCATTAAAAACAAGAACCAAGAGCAATCAAACAAATGAACGAACGTTCAATACAAATGCTGATGATGCTGATATCATGAACGCCGACGCAAGCAGGGTATTAAAAACAAAAACGAAATCGAATCAATCGAATGATCGGATGAGTAATGCCAACTGTGGACCGGTTACAATAAAAAACATAAGCCCGGATGGCACCGTAGAAGAACAAACTTTTAGTTGCCCCGATGATGCACTGGCATATGCAAGAAAAATAGAAAGTACACCTGCCAGAATTTCTACAAACAGGTCCGTACCAAAACAGACACAGGGCGCTACGTTTGGCGAAAAAGTAAATCAGGGGTTGCATGCAGCAGGTGGTGCTATAGCGCAAGGCAGTTCTATACAACCAAGCAACTCCAATGATGCGGGAAACAAAAATATTTTATACGGAAAAATTGTACATGCAGGAAGTGGCGGGCAACATGAAATAGTGACAAATAGAATTTCCGGTGGCGCTGGTGGTGGCGCAGCGGCAGCTTCATATGCTGCCACAGGTATGGTGGTGGCACCCACAACACCCACTGTATTTGCTGGGCCTGTTATGAATATTTATGCAAGAGAATCAAGTAGTGGTATGGCAACCGGCAAACGATCAAGAGATGCAGGTAGTGGCATGGCCACAGGAAGAAGAACGTATCAACCCATCATGATGAATGATATAGTACTACAGGATGCCTGTACAAATTGTAATGTAAAAGCAAGCAACCCTTTGTACAACGGAAACAACAACCAGGGTAACAATCCCATGCATGAAAAGAGTGCCGGTACAGGCCGCAACGACGATGATTGTGATGGATTGGCAGAAGGTTTTACCGTATCGTTGTTTGATATGGTTACCAATAGCAAAATAGCAACTACTACCACCGACCATTGTGGTGCTTACTGGTTTGCCAACCTGCCCACAGGCAACTACGCTGTACAAGTAGAAGGTTATGTTGCATCCAACAAAAACATTCCATTTTCCATTGCAGGTAAAGATGCAAAAGACATAGCGGGTGTTGCCTTTGCACCGGAAGCAAACTGGCATCACATCATTTACCAATCGGGTAATGCTGCGGCAAGAGGAAAAGTAAGCATGCAGGATATATCGATTATAGCTGCAGACTCAGACGGTGATGGTTTCGCAGAAACCTTCCGGACTATTGGTAACCAAAGCGATGGTAGCAGCAAAGATTTTAGTAATGCATCTGCTGCAAAATCATCGGGAGGCGGCAGCGGAAAAGCGAGTATGAGTGATTTGCATTTTGTAATGCCTGCGCAATCAAAAAGTGGTGGTTCAGGAAAAGCAAGTCTCTCTGATTTACATTTTACAAAAAATGCTGGCAGCAGTGAATACAAAGCGACAGCAACATTTTCGGATGGTAGTACGCAAGATATCAGCAAGTATATAGAGGTACAACAGCAAGCTGGATTATTGCAAATAACCAGCAAGCTTGCCGATACAGATGGCGACGGATTTGCGGATTTGATTTGGAGTCCGCGAAGCAATGTTTCGATTAGTGCTAAATCTGCTGCTGTTCTAAATGCAGAACTACCTGCCATTACTTTTCAAAGTGCCAGCGCATTTACCGATGCACTACAAACCAACGTAGGCGACCTTGACGGCGATGGCATTCCCGAAATTATTGCCGGAAATAATGGAGCAGCTTTGTTGGGTGGAGCAATACCGGGAGGTGCTGTTATAAGTGCTGCACTCAGGTCGGGTAATCCACAAGCACCTATTGTAATAAAAGATGGATCCAATGAATACGATGATGAGGGCCCTTCAAACAAACCGGGAACTCCTATTGGCGGCATTATCGTAAAAGGTGGCAAAAACCCCGGTGGAAATTTATTTGCCAAAAGCCTTACCAATAATTTGGGCGAATTTGAAATGCAAGGATTGGAACCCGGCGAATATGTGTTGATGATGCAATCAAACTATGTGATCAGCGATACAAAATTTATTGAATGGAGAGATGACGATAGCGATGATGATGGTACTGCTGAAGCAAGGAGTAGCGGTCCGAAAGTTACGGCTTCACAAAATACGCAATCGCTAAGGGTGAGTAATGCGCCTACTACAAAAGCACAAGATCATAACTCTACCAGGTCGAATAAAACAGCCAGCCGTGTTGATGATGGCGGTGGTAATGGCGGCAACACCAAAGCACAGGATCATAATTCCACGAGGTCGAACAAAACGGCAAGTATTGCAGGTGACGGCAATACTGGAAACAATGCCGATGGGCGTAAGGGAGATGTGAAAATAACAGCTTCACAAAACAGTCAGTCGTTGCGCATTGTATCGGCAGATGCCGATATGGATGGCGATGGCATTTTTGAAACGGATGTTACAACAAAAGTGTATGACGATATTGTTGTAAACGAAAAAGGTGAAACAGTAACTCCAACACAAAGAACAGGCATCAGTACTTCCCGCAGCAATATCAGAAACAAGACTGCATTGCTGGAAGTTGGTGATGGAGTTTATCTCAGCAGCGGCAGCGCCACTATCGGAAACAAAACAGTACCGGTGAAAATGGTGTATAAAAAACGAGTAGGTGGTATTTTTAAAGGAGATTAAAAAGGCTCTTCGAAGCCAAAAATTTTTGCCGCATAAAATGAGAAAAGCCTTCAGCATATTTGTCTGAAGGCTTTTCTTTTGGAAAAAATATGCTTAGCCAATTACGAATTACTCAACGCCACCCTTCCTGGTTGGGCTGCGTTTGGCAGGCCATTCACCGGGCTGACCGGTACGTGGGTTGGGCGGCAGAATAATTTTTTCGCGACTGGTAGTGTTGGGGTCTTCGCAGGCCATGTACACCATAATGGCAGTGAGGATGGCATTACTACGCACATCATCCCACACAATTTTATCGTAGGTGTCGCGGTTGGTATGCCAGGTGTAGTTGCCATAGCTCCAGCTGAGTGAGCTGAGGCTGAATGCAGGAGCACCGGCTGCAACAAACGAAGCATTGTCGGAGCCGCCGCCAGCAGGTGAGCCGGGGAAGCGGGTTTCCAAACCTTGCTTGTAGGGCTCAGGCACTTTGCTCAACCAGCGGGTAATGTATTCGTAAGAGTGCACAAAACCTGCGCCACCAATGTTGGCTACGCGGCCGGTGCCATTATCCTGATTGAATAACGCTTGCAGATTGCTGACAATATCCGGATGGTCTTCTACAAAAGCACGGGAACCATTCAGGCCCTGCTCTTCGCTGCCCCAATGGCCAACCAAAATGGTACGCTTGGGGTTGGGATACACTTTTTTCAGAATGCGCATGGCTTCCAGCATCACCAATGTACCAGTGCCATTGTCGGTAGCACCGGTGCCACCATCCCAGCTATCGAAGTGGGCACTCAGCATCACATACTCGTTGGGTTTTTGGCTGCCCTTTATTTCGGCTACAGTATTGTAGGTAGGAGCCATGCCAAGGTCTTTGCTATCGGCACGTACACTCAGTTTTGGTGCCTTGCCCGATTCGATGAGGCGATACAACAAACCATAATCTTCCAGCGCCACATCTACTGTTGGAATTTTGCTGGTATTGGCCGAAAAAACTTTATTGACGCCAAAACCATTGCTCCAGTTAGAGGCAACGATACCAATGGCACCGGCTTTCTCCAACGCCTGTGCCAGTTGCTTGGCATTTAGGCCGGTTGCTCCAAGTCTTTTGCGCCAAGCATCCTGTTGGGCAGCACGGTCTTTCTTCATTTTTTCAAATGATTCTTTCAGCGCAAATTCTTCCCAGTTGTAATCGGGGCGGCCGGTGGGCTGCGCCATAGAAATGAGTACAAACTTGCCTTTTACATTGGGCAGCCATTGCTGAAAAGCAACCGAATCTTTCACTTCGGGAAGGATGATGCAATCGCCGGAAACCGCTTTGCCACCTGTGCCGGGGCTCCACGCCAGTTGTGTGCCTTCAAGGGTTTTTACCCAAGGAGCAATCATGTCAATATGCGTAACGCCACGCTCCCAGCTGCGCCATTCGCCCCATTTTTCATTGCGGGCTGCAATGCCCCAACTTGTGTATTTGGCTACTGCCCAGTCATGCGCCTGTTGCATTTTTGGTGAGCCTACCAATCGGGGGCCAATGCCATCCATCAGTTCCTGGCCAAGTGGTTGCAGTTGTGAGTTGCTGGTGGCTTCTTTCACAATGGCAGCCACTATTAGTGAGTCTTTGTTTTGAGCTTGCAGGTTGTTGCTCATAAGGGCGGGCAACAGCACAGCAGTAAGCAAAAATCTTTTCATACCGGTGTAGGTTATTTTGTTCATAAGACGACAGCACCGGTTATTTCAAGCAGCTTGCCACTCTTCAATTTTCGGTGTCATCCTTCAGGCATATCAGGGCTACGCAATATCTTCGGAACCAATCCCCAATTGTATATGAAACACATCTTCTGGTGCTGCCTGCTTTTTGCGTCGCAGGTGCTGGCACAAAACAACGCTGCACATTTCATGGCATATCCTTCGCTTACACCCGATGGACAAACCATTTTGTTTAGCTACGAAGGCGACATTTGGTCGGTGCCGGCTGCCGGTGGAACCGCTGTGCGCCTTACGGCCATGCCCGGTTATGAAACCAATGCAAGGGTTTCGCCCGATGGCAAATGGCTGACATTTACCGGCAGGCAGTTTGGCAACGCAGATGTATTTGTGATGCCATTTGCTGGTGGCGAAATTCGCCAACTCACCTGGCACAGCAGCAGCGATGATGTAGACAGCTGGAGCTGGGATAGCCAGTTTATTTATTTTACCAGTGGTAGAGACAGCCGTCAGTCGGGATACAAAGTTTCTTTACAAGGCGGCACTCCTGTACGGGTGCTGAGCGATTATTATTTCAGCTACGATCACAACCTGTGGGAGCATCCACAATCGAAGGATATTTATTTTACCGATAGCTGGGAAAGCACCAATCAGGCTTACCGGAAAAGATACAAAGGCGCTTTTGCACCCGACATTCAATCGTACAATCCGCAAACCAAACAATTCAAAAAATACACCGATTACAACGGTAAAGATTTTGCCCACTCCATCGACCAAAAGGGAAATGTGTATTTCATTAGTGATGAAGCGAACGGCGAATACAATTTGTATACACTGGTTGCGGGCAAAAAGAAAGGACTCACCAAATTCAACACTTCTATCAAATGGCCGCAGGTGGCTGCCAATGGCAGCAAAGTGGTATTTGAAAAAGACTATCAGATTTGGAGTTATGACGTAGCAAAAGACAAAGCCACATCAGTAGATATTCGTATTACCCGCAACTATGTACTGCCCAAAGACAAAGACTTTTCAGTAGCCGGAGAGATTACGCAGTTCGATGTGTCGCCCGATGGTAAGAAGCTGGCATTTACCAGCCGCAGCGAATTGTTTGTGAGTGATGTAGAAGGCAAGTTTGTTCGCATGATCAACAAGGGTAATGCAGAAAGAGCTACAGAAGTAAAATGGCTTAGCGATAATAAAACACTCTTGTTTTTGCAAACGATCAACGGCTATAGCAATCCTAGTGTGGTAGCAGCCGATGGCAGCAGTGCGGTAAAAGTGCTGGCGCAAGATGCAGCCAATGCCCGTTTCTTATCACTCAATAGCAAGCGTACACAAGCTGCATACATCAGTGGCCGTGGTGAAGTGAAATTGATAGACACAAAAACATACGCCATCAGCACCGTGCTGAAAGATGAAATTTGGGGCAACCGCGGCAGTGTGCCTTTCTTTTCGCCAAATGATGAATACCTGGCACTGAATGTATTTCGCAATTTCGAAACCGATATTGTAGTACATCATTTGAAGACAGGTAAAACAACAAACCTCACCAACACAGGCGTAACAGAAGCCGACCCCATGTGGAGCCCCGATAGCAAGTACCTCTACTTTGTGAGCAATCCGCTCAAGCCATCGTATCCGTTTGGTTTGTCGCCGGCAAGAGTGTACCGGGTAGCGTTGGAAAAATGGGATGATCCTTATCGGCAGGATAAAGTAGATGAACTTTTTCAGCAAGAGAAAAAAGACACAACGAAAAAGAAAGACAGCGTAACCAGTTTACGCATCGATACCCAACGCTTTTTGGAACGTATGGAAATGGTGGGTCCTGCTGTAGGCAATCAATACCTGGTGACGGTGCTGCAAAAAGGAGAGAAGCAAATAGTGCTGTATGTAAGTGATCATGCAGAAGGAAAGTCATCGCTATGGAAAACAACATATGAGCCCTTCGAACAACCCAAAACAGAACGCATACAAGGAGCAGATGGTTTTGGCTACGAAGTCATTGGCACAGATGGTAAATACTTTGTATTGATGCGGGGCAATATTGCCCGCATCAACCTCGATGCCAACAAAGCAGAACCCATTACTATCAATTACACTTTCCGGCGCAACCTGGCTGCGGAGTTCAACCAAATGTTTGCTGAAGCTTGGGCACAAATGGAAGAAAACTTTTACGATGACAGTTTCCGTGGTCTTGACTGGAAAGCCATTAAAGCCAGGTATGCAGCGCATTTGCCCTACGTCAATACCCGGTTGGATTTGCGGGTGTTGCTGAATGATATGCTGGGCGAACTCAACTCATCACATACTGGCTTCAGCACTTTTGGCGATGATGAAAATGTAGTGCTGCAAAACCGCACGGTGGAACCGGGCATTGTATTTGAGCAAGACAAACCGTTCACCGTGAAACGCATTATTACCCGTGGTCCTGCCGATAAAAAAGGCATCAATATACAGCCCGGTGATGTATTGGTAAAAGTGAATGATGTAACCATAGATCCGCAACAAGACCGTAGTCGTTATTTTACTCAGCCATCCGCCGATAAAGAAATGCGGCTCAGTTTTAAAAATGCTGCTGGCACATACACCGTTAGCATTCACCCCACTAATAACGTAAGCGGATTGCTGTACGAAGAATGGATTGATGCCAACCAGCAGCGGGTAGACAGCAAGAGCAACCAACGCATTGCATACACCCACATGAAAAACATGGGTACTGGTGAGTTGGAAACTTTCCTAACGGATATGGGCCGCGACTTCTATCAGAAGGATGCACTCATATTGGATTTACGCTACAACACTGGTGGCAATGTACACGATGAAGTGCTGAAGTTTTTGACACAGAAAACTTACCTGCGCTGGAAGTACCGCAATGGTTCACTTACCGGCCAAAGCAATTTTGCACCGGCCGATAAACCCATTGTGCTATTGATAAATGAGCAAAGCCTGAGCGATGCAGAAATGGCTGCTACTGGTTTTAAAGCACTGAAACTTGGAACGATTGTGGGCAATGAAACCTACCGCTGGATTGTGTTTACCACCGGTACCAATCTGGTAGATGGCAGTGCATTGCGGTTGCCCAGTTGGGGTTGCTATACACTCGATGGTAAAGACATTGAATTTGCCGGTGTGCAACCCGATGTAAAAGTGCTCAACAACTTCGACGACAAAGCCAATGGCCGCGACCCACAACTCGATAAAGCCATTGAACTGATATTGGAGCAGCTGAAGAAGCAATAAACACGAATTTTTTGGATTATCACGAATGACACGAATTAAAAAGAGAACGGCAATTAGACCGTTCTCTTTTTTTTGCTTAAAGCAGAAGGCTAAAGGCTTAAGGCAAAAAAACTCCGTACCCAACTTAGCTCTGTACAAAATCATAATGCTCAATTGCCGAAGGCAATACATCTCTGTGTCCTCCTAACCTCTGTGCGAAAAATAAACGCTGAAGGCCGAAGGCCGAAAGCCAAAAACACACTGTGCGAAAAAACCTCCTTACTCGAATTCGTACCCGATATCATTCCTGAAATACATGCCTTCAAACTGCACCTGTGCAATACATGCCTTGGCTTGTGCAGCAGCCTGCTGTATGGTGGGCGCCAATGAAGTAGCGGTAATCACACGGCCACCACTCGTTACCAGTGTGCCTTCATCTTTCAATTGCGTACCTGCATGAAACAGCATGGTATCCGCTGGTAGTGTTGCGGGTAGTTGCATGGTTTTTCCTTTGGCATAATCACCGGGGTAGCCGCCGCTCACTGCCATCACCGTGGCCGCCGCTCTATCATCAATCTTCACTGATGAATTGGCAAGAGTGCCGTTGTTGAGCTGTACAAACAATTCCACCAAATCACTTTGCAGCCTTGGCATCACTACTTCTGTTTCGGGGTCGCCCATGCGGCAGTTGTATTCAATCACATACGGTTCGCCTTCCACATTTATCAAACCAAAAAACACAAAGCCTTTGTACACCAAACCTTCTTTGGCAAAGCCATGGATGGTGGGTTCAATAATGCGGTCAATCACTTTTTGCATAAACACATCATCGGCAAAAGGCACGGGGCTTACGCAGCCCATACCGCCGGTGTTGAGGCCGGTATCGCCAACGCCAATGCGTTTGTAATCTTTGGCATGGCCAATGATTTTGTAGTCTTTGCCATCGGTCAATACAAACACGCTGATTTCAATGCCCGATAAAAATTGCTCTACCACTACACGGCTGCTGGCGTCACCAAATTGTTTGTGCAAAATCATTTCGGCAAACACCTGTTGCGCTTCTTCGTGGGTGCTGCAAATCACTACGCCTTTGCCTGCGGCGAGGCCGTCGGCTTTCAGCACAATGGGCAGGCTGTGTTGTGCCAGATAGGTTTTGCCATCTTCAAAATTGTCGGCGGTAAACTCAGCATACGCAGCCGTAGGAATGTGCTGACGCTGCATAAACTTTTTACTGAATGCTTTGCTGCCTTCCAGTTGTGCGGCTTCTTTCGATGGGCCAATGACTGCTACGCCTTTGGCAGTAAAATAATCATACACGCCATTTACCAGCGGATCTTCGGGGCCTACTACTATCAGGTCGATGTGATTGGCTGCCACAAATTTTTCTATGGCTGCAAAATCATTGACGCCAATAGGAACATTGGTGCCGATGTTGCCGGTGCCGCCATTGCCGGGGGCAATAAAGAGTTGTTGGCACAAAGGACTTTGTTTCATTTTCCAGGCCAGGGCGTGTTCGCGGCCGCCGGCGCCAAGTAGCAGTATGTTCATGATTGCAATGCGGTAATAATTGGCTGCGAAAGTAGCCCAAAATAAGCCCGTGGTGTGCATTTTCTACCTATTTTGGGCCGCCGCCGCCAAACGGGCCGGCATCAAAACAAAAAACAACGTATGAGTGACATTGCTACGAAAAAAGGCCACCCCATAGGGCTTGGTGTATTGTTTGCAACGGAAATGTGGGAACGCTTCAACTACTATGGCATGAGGGCTATCCTCATTCTGTTTATGACGAAGGCACTGATGTTTGACAAGGCTTTTGCATCCAATTTATACGGTAGTTATACCGGGCTGGTGTACCTCACACCATTGATTGGTGGTTTCATCAGCGATCGCTTTTGGGGCAACCAACGTTCCATTATTGCCGGTGGTATTCTTATGGCTTTGGGCGAATTTGTGTTGTTCGGTTGTGCCTCTGTGTATGCTACCAATTCTTCGCTGGCCACCTTTTTATTTTTCACGGGTCTTGGATTGATGATTGCCGGTAATGGTTTCTTCAAACCCAATATCAGCAGCATGGTGGGCCAGCTCTATCCTGATGGCGACAACAGAAAAGATGCGGCATATACCATCTTCTATATGGGCATCAACGTGGGTGGTGCACTCGGACCTTTCTTGTGTGGTCTCGTTGGTGATACAGGAAATCCCTTCGATTTCAAATGGGCTTTTTTGGTGGCCGGTATTGGTATGACCATCAGCGTAATTGTACAGTTGCTGCTACACAAAAAATATGTAAAAGGACCAAATGGAGAAGTGCTCGGCTTAACACCTGCAGGTGTGGCCAAGTCTGTCATCAATCCATTTTTGATGGCCGTTGGCTTAGTTGTTTTTTCCGCAGTCATGATTGGTATTTTGTATGCCGACGCAAAAATCTTTCCCTTCCTTAGTTATTTGCTAATAGCCTGTGTGGTGTTCATCGCTTTCATTATTTTCTCCGATAAAACCTTATCGAAGATTGAAAAGGATAGACTGGTAGTAGTATTTGTCGCTTCTTTCTTTGTGGTGTTTTTCTGGAGTGCGTTTGAGCAGGCTGGTGCTTCGCTCAATTTCTTTGCCGATGAGCAAACAAATCGTGACCTCGGTTTCTGGACCATTCCAGCCAGTTTGTTTCAATCTCTCAATTCCATCTTCGTTGTAAGCTTTGCACCATTGTTTGCATGGTTATGGGTAAAAATGGGTAAGAACGAACCATCAGCACTCACCAAAATGGCCATCGGTTTGATGTTGCTCACCATCGGCTTTTTTGTGATTGCCTTTGGCGTAAACAATGTGGCACCCGGTGTGAAAGTGAGTTTCTTGTGGCTCACAAGTATGTATGCGTTACATACCTGGGGCGAACTCTGTTTGTCGCCCATTGGTTTGTCATTGGTAAATAAACTAGCACCATTTAAGTTGGCATCGCTGATGATGGCGGTTTGGTTTTTGGCAAATGCCGCTGCCAACAAACTGGCTGGTGTTTTAAGTGCCTTGTACCCCGAGGCAGGAAAGACAACGCAGTTGCTCGGTTTCAAAATTGAAAACCTGCACGACTTCTTCATGGTATTTGTGATCATGTCGGGCGTAGCATCGCTGGTGTTGTTCATTCTATCTAAGAAATTTCAAAAGTTGATGCACGGTGTGAAATAGCTGTAGCATCAAGCATCGTAAAAATGGAGATACCTCAGGTGTCTCCATTTTTTATTTCCCTATCTTTCTCCCTATTAAAAATTTGCTGTATGAGTGATGTGAAATTTCAACCTTTCATACCCGACGAAGCAAGGATTCCGGAGTTTACGGTCAAGAGTATTCTCATGGGTGCTTTGTTCGGCATTATTTTCGGCGCCTCTACGGTGTACCTGGCGCTAAAAGCTGGCCTCACTGTGAGTGCTTCCATTCCCATTGCCGTTATCGCCATTACCTTGGGAAGACGCTTGCTCAAAACCACTATTCTCGAAAACAACATCATCCAAACCACTGGAAGTGCCGGCGAAAGCATTGCGGCGGGTGTGGTGTTTACCCTGCCGGGTTTTTTGTTTTTGAGTGATCCGGAGAGCAAAGAATTTTTCCGCTACATCACCATTTTGACCCTCGCCATTTTTGGCGGCATGCTGGGTACGCTGATGATGATTCCGCTGCGCCGTTCTTTGATTGTAAAAGAACACGGTACGTTGCCCTATCCTGAAGGCACTGCTTGCGCCAGCGTACTCAAGGCTGGTGAAAAAGGTGGCGACATTGCGAAGACCGCATTTGTTGGCCTTGGCTTCGCTTTTGCGTATGCTTTTTTGCAAAAGCTGTTTCATGTAATTGCAGAAACACCGCAGGCCATGACGGCTCAAATCAACAAGTATTTTCCCAGTGCCAAAGTGAGTGGCGAAATCACGCCGGAGTACATGGGTGTGGGTTATATCATCGGGCCAAAAATCAGTGGTGTGTTGGTGGCAGGTGGGGTGATAGCATGGATGGCATTGATACCCTTGCTGGCTACGTTGGTGCCGGCTGATGTGATAGCAGCACAACTGGTGAAGCTTGGCTACCTCGGTGGTTTGGATAAGGCCGGCGGTGCCGGTGGCTGGGATCCGGTGACACATACTTTCTCAGATTATTCAGCGGCTATTTACCGGGCTTACGTACGTCAGATTGGTGCAGGTGCCGTTGCTGCGGGTGGTTTCATTACATTGATTAAAACCATTCCTACTATCATCTCTTCTTTCAAAGGAAGCTTGGGCTCTATGAAAGAAAAAGGCGATGCAGCTGTTGCTGTAAAACGTACCGAACAAGACCTGAGTATGAAAGTGGTGTTGATTGGTAGTTTGGCACTGGTACTCATTTTGGCAGCACTGCCTTTTGTACCCGGCGACAACTTTTTCAGCCGCTTGCTGCTGGGTGTATTGGTGATTATTTTTGGTGCTTTTTTCGTTACCGTTTCTTCCCGCATTGTGGGCCTCATCGGTTCGAGCAACAACCCCATCAGTGGCATGACCATTGCTACCATTATGGGTACTTGTTTGATTTTTATTGCCGTTGGTTGGACAGGAAAAGTATACGAACCCATGGCGCTGGTTGTGGGTGGTTTAATTTGTATTGCAGCTGCCAACGCTGGTGCTACTTCGCAAGATTTGAAAACGGGCTACATCGTAGGTGCTACGCCTAAGTATCAGCAGCTGGCTTTGTTTGTTGGTGCGATTGTTTCTTCCATTGCTATTGGTGCTACCATCAAAATTTTGGATACACCTACTGCCGAAATGTTGTCGCAGGGCATTACGCATGCCATTGGTACCGATAAGTTTCCTGCACCACAAGGCACACTCATGGCTACGTTGATTAAAGGTATTTTGTCGTTCAATCTCGACTGGCAATTTGTGTTGGTAGGTGTCGCTATTGCCATCACTATGGAATTGTGCGGCATCAAGAGTCTGAGTTTTGCCGTAGGCGTGTACCTGCCTTTGAGTACCACCTTGCCCATTTTTGCAGGTGGTGCTATTCGGGGTATTGTAGACTGGCGTAAAAAGAAGAAAGGTGTTGTAGAAACCGCTGAAGAAGAAGATTTGGGTAAAGGCAATTTGTTTGCCACAGGGCTTGTAGCAGGTGGTGCATTGGCAGGTGTTATCATTG
>JADLHL010000158.1 GCA_020848815.1 Chitinophagaceae bacterium
AACCTCTCCCGCCTGATGCGGGACAAGTTGTGCGAAATATTTCTCATTTGCCAAAGGCAAATAACTCCCCTCTTCTGACATCCCCCTTAATGAGCTCATTCTCAAATTTGTTCGGTACTTTTCCTCCGCACAAGCAACCCGTATGAAACAACTTTTTTTACTGCTGCTCAGCACCTCATTTATGCTGAGTAGTTTGGCGCAGCAAGATGGCTGGACGCCCCTCTTCAATGGCAACAATTTACAAGGCTGGCAACAACTCAATGGCAAGGCAAAATACACGGTGCAAAATGGCGTGATTGTGGGCGAAACCGTGTATGGCGAACCCAACTCTTTTTTAATCACCGGCAAAACCTATAGCGATTTTATCCTCGAATTCGAATTCAAACTCGACAGTCAAATGAACTCGGGGGTACAGTTTCGCAGCGAAAGCAAACCCGACTACATGAATGGAAGGGTGCATGGTTACCAGTTTGAAATTGATCCATCGCCACGGGCATGGACCGGCGGTATTTATGATGAAGCCCGCCGCGACTGGCTCTATCCACTCGACCTCAATCCTGCCGCCAAACCGCAGTACAAACATGGCAGCTGGAACAAGTGCCGCATCGAATGTATTGGTACCAACATCCGCACATTTGTGAACGGCAAAGAAGCGGCCAGCATTGTAGACGATGTAACGTTGCGGGGCTTTATTGCGCTTCAGGTGCACAGCATCAACAAGCCTGCCGATGCTGGTAAAAAAATCATGTGGCGCAACATTCGCATCCGCGAAAAAAACCTGCAACCTACCCCACTTGGAAATGTGTTTGTGGTAAACCTGCTGCCCAACCAATTGAGTGCAGCCGAAAAAAAGAATGGCGTTCGCCTGCTGTGGGATGGGCAAACCAACAATGGCTGGCGGGGCGCCTACAAAAATGCTTTTCCTGAAAAGGGCTGGCAAATAGCCAACGGCGAACTCACTGTGCTGCCCTCTGATGGTGGCGAAAGCACCAACGGTGGCGACATTGTCAGCATCGATACGTTTAAGGCATTCATTTTTCAGTTTGATTTTAAACTGAGTGAAGGTGCCAATAGTGGCGTAAAATATTTTGTGACCGAAAGGGAAAACAACAGTGGCTCGGCCATTGGTTTGGAGTATCAGATTTTGGATGATGAAAAACATCCCGATGCCAAAATGGGCAGCATTGGCAACCGTACGTTGGCTTCTTTATACGATCTGATTCCATCGTTGCGGGAGCCCCGTGCCCGCCGCAACATTGGTGAGTGGAACCGCGGTATGATTGTGGTACACCCCGACAACCGCGTAGAACATTGGCTCAATGGCTGGAAGCTGCTGGAGTACCAACGAGGTACGCCTTATTACTATGCCTTGGTAGCCCGCAGCAAGTATGCCGCATGGCCGCAGTTTGGCATGGCCGCCTATGGCCGCCTGCTGCTGCAAGACCACGGCAACAAAGTGAGTTACCGCAGTTTGAAAGTGCAGGAGTTGAAGTAAGCATCAATACACATTCGTTATTCATTGTTTTTAACCATAGGTCCACCAACTATAAAAACATATTTCACATGTCATCTCGTCGCCAATTTATCAAAGCTTCTTCTATGGCCAGTGCCTCGCTGATGCTGGGTGCCGCCGGTTTTAGTGCCCGCAGCTATCGCCGCATCATCGGTGCCAATGATCGGGTGCGGGTGGGCGTAGTGGGCTTTTCTGACCGATTCAAAGACACGCTGGGCCCCTGCTTTATGCAACACCAGCAGGCACAAAACTTTGAACTCGTAGCCGTCAGCGATTTGTGGAAGCTGCGCCGGGAGCAAGGCGTGGCCTGGCTGAAAGCCAACAACAACGACGCCACAATCCAAGCATTTGCCAACAACGAAGCCTTGTACAGCAGCAAAAGTGTAGATGCAGTGATTGTAAGCACGGCCGACTTTCAGCATGCCCTGCATGCCATAGAAGCCGTACAGGCCGGCTGCGATGCGTATGTAGAAAAGCCATTTGCTGAAACCATGGCCGATAACCGGGCAGCACTCAAAGCCATTAAAGCCAGCCAGCAAATTGTACAGGTGGGTTCGCAGCGGCGCAGCGGGCCCAACTATCATGCGGCCAACCGGTTTATCCGCAGCGGCCAGTTTGGGCCCATTACCATGGTAGAACTGGTGTGGAATGTAAACCAGCCCGGCCGCTGGCGCCGCCCATCGCTGGTAGCCCAATGCCAGGAAAGAGATACCGATTGGAAACGCTACCTCATGAATCGTCCGTTTGAAAAATGGGATCCCCGCAAGTACTTGGAGTACCGTTTGTTTTGGCCCTACTCATCGGGTATGCCCGGCCAGTGGATGTGTCACCAGATAGACACCGTGCATTGGTTTACTGATTTGCAACACCCACGGAGTGTGGTGGCCAATGGCGGCATTTATGCCTGGAAAGATGGCCGCCAAAACTGGGATACCATGACGGCCGTTTTTGACTACGGTCCGGCGGATGATATGCGCAATGGTTTTCAGGTGGTGTTTACCAGCCGCATGCACAACAGTACAGGTGGCATGAGCGAAATTTATTACAGCAACGGTGGCGAACTCAACATGCTCACCAATAAAGTATCGCCGAAGGGTGGGTTGCAAAAAGCAGAAGCAGCGGCCATGGGTATGGCGCCCAACCTGCTGCCCGAAAGCGATTTGAATGCACAGGCTGCAGCTGTATCGGTAGCTACAGCAGCCAATATGGGTGCCGACCCGCTTACCAGCATGCACATGCTCAACTGGATGGAATGTGTTCGCAGCCGGCAGCAACCCAATGCCCCTGTAGAAGCAGGTTACTACCACTCCATTGCCAGCATCATGACCAATGCAGCGGTGCGTACCGGCCAAAAAGCCAGCTTCGACAGCCAGCGGCAGGAAGTGATGGTGGGTGGAAAAGTGGTGGAATTGTAACGCATGTGCATTGCTGCTACCTGCACTGCTGCCCAAGGGCAGGGGGATAGAACGGGTAGCTGGCCTGAGGCACGAAGGCCACTACAAGTGATAGCCCCAACGGTAGCTCATACATGTACTGCTGCTGATTGCCCCAATAAAAAAACTGCCCGATAGCATTCACTATCGGGCTGTGTATTGATGTAAAACCGTTTGGCTTAGTAGCGTTTTTTGGGAACGAACTTGCCGCGATTGTTGCCGCCACCGCCGCCGCCATTGTTGTTGCGGTTGCCGC
>JADLHL010000159.1 GCA_020848815.1 Chitinophagaceae bacterium
ATCTTCTTTTACTAAATCTTGACTCAGTTGCAATTTGAACCCACCATCAATACCCAGCTCCCATGCAAAGGAGCGGATGATGCGTTGCACAAATGCGTCAATCGTGGTGATGGAAAAACGAGAGTAATCGTGTAAAATGAGCTGGTACACTTTAGTGGCCTGAGCAGCTATTGCAGCTGCATTCATTTCGGGCAGTTGGGTAAGCAATGCTTGCTCATAGGGCTTGGCCTTGTCATGACCAGTTGCCAGCCAACGGAGCACATGCAGAATGCGTTCCTTCATTTCTGCAGTAGCCTTGTTGGTGAAGGTTACAGCCAATATCCGCTTGTAAAGGTGCGGCTGCTGCAGTACCAACTGCAAATAGTGCAGGGTAAGCGAAAAGGTTTTGCCGCTACCAGCGCTGGCTTTATAAATATCGAAAGAGGAACGGTTGGTTGCTGACATGAAAAAGCCGTTTGAACAGAAAGCAATTTCCGTTCAAACGGCTTACAAAATATCAGTAGTGGATAAGTCTACCCGTTACTTTTTCTTAGCGGCTTTTTTGGCGGCCTTTTTGGGGGCAGCTTTTGCAGCAGCTTTTTTGGGTGCAGGAGCAGCCTTAGGGGCAACTTTTACAGCGGCTTTTTTGGCAGCTTTGGGGGCGGCTTTTTTTGCAGCAGCCTTTTTAGGTGCAGCCGCAACAGCTTTTGCTACCGATGTTGGCATTGGCGTTTCCTTCGACTTGTCTGCTTTTACCCAGCCCCAGTTTTCGCCACTCTTAATGCGGTACAACTGCATGGGGGTAATTTCAAACTGGTCTGCCAGTTGCTTCATTTTTACTTTCTTCTTAGGGTCTTCCAACTGCTTTTTGATAGCCCGTACTTTGGCCTCAGTCAGCTTTTTGCCCTTGCCAGTAATGCGTGACCACTGAGACAAACGAATGGCGTTGGCTTTAGAAGCATCACTCTGTGCAGAGTGAGCACGTTGCTCTTCGTAAGTAACCCATTTCAGGTTCTTTACGTTGTTGTTGGTTTTTGAATGGTCAATATGCACTACATAGTCGTAATTCTTACCCGGTTTTTTGAGGAAATACTCTGCCACCAAACGGTGAATCAGGTAGTGGGTAGACTCTCCATTTACCCGGAAGCGCCAAATGCGATAGCCCTGTGGATGAATGTTGAGCGACAACTCACTGCCGTCTTCAATTTTTTTGGAATAGCTAATCAGCCGACCAGTGTTGGTGATGGCATATTTCTTTTTCAAACCGGTAATTTTTACGGGTTTGTACTCTTCGCCTGCGGCGAATTTGATTTGTTGACTCATAGTTATGTCTTTACCACTGAAATGACGTGTAGCTTCATCGATGGTTGCGTATCTCAAATTCGATACTTTGTTGTTGTGCAAGTCTTTATCCAGGTGCAGCACATAATAATGATCTTTAGTAGGTGGTGTTAAAAAACACTCGGCTACCAACTTGTGCACCGGAAATCCCCGCTTTCCATCTTTAAATAAAATGTTTACTTTCTGTAACCGGAAACTGGGTGCATACAACGACAAAAACTTGCCGTCTTCTTCCAATCCTTTTACATAACTGGCCACCCGGCCAAAACTCGAAACAGCATATTTCCTTCTGCCGAGTCGTTCCTTGAGCTTGAGGTCTACCCATTGTTCATCGGGTAACGATTTAAACTTTTTCAATTGATAGAGGAGGTTAAGAGTTTACAATACCGACCGGCCACTTCATTGTAGTCCGACCGATTCATCACGCATCTCAAATATAGCGTTATTTTTTAATTACCTAACCATTTATGCAATTACAATGCCAACTATCATTAAAATATCTCATTGAGCATTTATGCAACCAATAAAACTACTGCTGCCAGCGTTCTTTAACATGCCAACCGTAAACCAATGAAGCCTGATTTCTTCACTTATCAAGCTATTGGACAACATGACTATGCAACTACACCAAGCATCAACGGAAGGCAACATTGCTCCCACCATTTCAACCACCGATAAAATACTGTGGTGGCTTGCTGCCGTAGAGCCAACGCTATTGCAGCAATACACGGTCGATAGAAACCGGTTTCGAATCATCGGATTAACGGTAGGCTGTACGGGCGTATTTGCCGTTTTGGCCTGGACGTATTTTTTCAGTACCACTACAGCCCCTGCGTGGTCGTTGCTGCCGCTTGGCTTTTTCATGGGCTTTGTCATAGTAAACATCGACCGGGCGCTGATTAAAACCATGAACCCGTTTAAAAAACAATGGTTGCCCCTGCTGCTCCGAATGGTGCTGGCATTGGTTATCGGTTTGTTTATGGCGCAACCTGCTGTGTTATATTTATTCGATCAGGAAGTGAAAACACAGGCATCGATTGACAACGGAGTGCGGGTACAACAAAAGCGCCAACAACTGGATAGTATTTATGCAGGACAAAAAACGGCCGTTGCCAAACAGCTGGCACAATACGAAGCACAAGCCCAAGCCCGTTACAACGAACTATTACAAGCTCAGCAAGCCTACCTGGCCGAAGCTGATGGCACAGGAGGTTCGGGCACCAAAGGCATCAGTGTGATTGCCAAAGCCAAGCAACAAGCATATACTGAAAGAACAACAGCCTACGAACAGTGGCAGGCCCAACACAAACCTGCCATGGACAGCCTTCGCCGGGAGCTGGCCACTATTGAAACCAATATCCGAAAAGACGAAGCAGCTTTTGCCCAATTGCTCAACCACGGTTTTCTTACCCGTATAGAGGCTATGCAACACCTGGTGGCACAAAACGATGCCGTAGCATTTCGGTATTACCTCATTATGGCCCTACTCATGCTCATAGAGCTGATGCCCGTGATTGTAAAAAGCCTGATGCCCGCCGGCCCTTATGCCGTGGCTGCCATGGAAACAGAACAATACGATATTGCCCAACTCCGCAATGATTTGATGGCCAAAAAAGCCGCAGCCGACCACGACCTGCAACTGCGGCTAACCACCGAAGCCGCCAGCATTACACAAATGCATGAACGGTTTGCCACCTTGGCCAAAGCCGAAATAGAACAGGAATCAGCACACTGGCAGGCCAACGCGGGGCGTACATCCCGTCAGTTTTGGCTATCTCTTTTTAAGCGCCTCCTGCGTTGATTTGCAATTATTTACAACCAAAAAGCCCCCGCATTCGGGGCTTTCACCATTTCAGCTACGGCATTAGCAAAACCTTGCGGTAACCTCGGCCCGTTTTCCGTATTTTCGCCCGCTAACAGACGCATTCTATTCAACAACAACGATTGGCATGCCGGCAACCCGCTGCGCCTGTCGTCGGATTAAAACATCTAACACAATGGATCCTATAGCAATTATAATTGGCGTCATCTGTCTCATAGTAGGCTTGGTGGCGGGCAAATTCCTCTTTGCAGGAAACACCAAAAAGAAACTGGAAGAAGCAGAAATTGAGGCGAAAAAATTGCTGGCCGATGCGCAAACATCTGCTGAAGCACTGAAAAAAGAAAAACTGCTGGAAGCCAAAGAAAAGTTTGTACAACTCAAGGCAGAGCACGACAAAGAAATTCTGGAACGCAACAAAAAAGTAGCTGAAGCTGAAAACCGCATCCGTAGCCAGGAGCAAAGCCTGAACTCAAAGAGCGGCAACCTCGACAAGCAGATGAAGGAAAATGAGGCCATCAAAGAAAACCTCACCCGTCAGCTGGAAGTAGTGAGCCAGAAGAAAGCCGAGCTCGATAAAAATCAGGAAGAGCATGTTCGTCGTCTTGAAAAAATTGCCACACTGACAGCAGAAGAGGCCCGTGCTCAACTTATTGAAAGCCTGAAGCAGGAAGCACAAACCCGGGCCCTGGCCATTCAGCAGGAAATTATTGATGATGCCAAGCAAAAGGCTACCAAAGAAGCCCGCAAAATCATCATCCAAACCATACAGCGTACGGCTGCCGAGCAGGCTATTGAAAACGCTGTTACCGTTTTCAACCTCGAAACAGACGAAATTAAAGGTCAGATCATTGGCCGGGAAGGCCGAAACATCCGGGCTATCGAAGCCGCCACTGGTGTTGACTTGATTGTAGACGATACCCCCGAAGCCATCATCCTCAGCAGCTTCGATCCGCTGCGCCGCGAAATTGCCCGCCTCAGTTTGCAGCGCCTCGTTACCGATGGCCGTATCCACCCTGCCCGTATTGAAGAAGTGGTAGAAAAAACCCGTAAGCAAATAGAAGAGCAGGTAATGGAAATAGGCGAACGTACTGTAATTGAGCTGGGCGTACATGGCCTGCACAAAGAGCTGGTACGCATGGTAGGCCGGATGCGCTTCCGTTCTTCTTACGGTCAAAACCTGTTGATGCACAGCCGCGAAACCGCCAACCTTTGCGGCATCATGGCAGCCGAACTGGGCCTCAACCCCAAGCTGGCCAAACGTGCCGGTTTGCTGCACGATATTGGTAAAGTGCCCGATGAAGAAACTGAACTGAGCCACGCCCTGCTGGGTGCCAAGCTGGCCGAAAAATATGGTGAACATCCCAGCGTTGTAAACGCCATTGGAGCCCACCACGATGAAATGGAAATGACCTACGTGATTTCCCCCATCATTCAGGCTTGCGATGCCATCAGCGGTGCCCGCCCCGGTGCCCGCCGCGAAATCATGCAGCAGTACATACAGCGCATCAAAGACCTTGAAAACATGGCCCTCGGCTATGGTGGTGTAGAAAAAGCCTACGCCATTCAGGCCGGTCGTGAGCTGCGGGTAATTGTAGAAGCAGAAAAAGTAACCGACGCCGAAAGCGATAAACTCAGCTTTGAAATTGCACAGAAAATTCAAACAGAAATGACCTATCCGGGCCAGATTAAAGTAACGGTGATTCGTGAAAAACGTGCGGTAAACATTGCCCGATAATCTTTACCATTTACATAGAAAAGCCCGGCCAATTGGTCGGGCTTTTTTTGTGCCAACAACATCAAGGCTGCTGCTTGTGCTTGCGTTTTCTTTTGTGTAAATATTGCTCAATGGCCCCGGCACTGGTGTACCATACCCGGCCCTCTTTATAAGCTGCAATTTTACCCTGCCGGGCCAGCAGGCTGATGTACTCCTGTCCGTACGGCAGCCCTTCATCTTCCAGCACATTATTGATGGGCTTGTATGCCTCTGCAGTATCAGTAATGTTGCTCAGGTATATATCCAGCGACCGCTCCAATGCCTGACTCATTAGCAGGCATAGCTTTTCAAAGCGGCCATCATTGGCTTGGTTGAGGGCGTCATAATATTTACGCCTGTCGTTGCGCAAAATAATAGCCGGAGGATAGCCTTCCCGCATTAGCAGCAGGTTGAACAGCAACCGCACCGTACGGCCATTGCCATCAAAAAAAGGATG
>JADLHL010000160.1 GCA_020848815.1 Chitinophagaceae bacterium
GTACCACGGGTAAGGCCCACAATAATGCCTCTGGCCTGTTGGTTCCAGTAGGGGGCGCCCAGGCCGGTAAAAGCAGGCACCATGTACACACCGGCATTGTCTGCCGCCTGCTGGCTCAGCGCTTCTACTGCGGCCGAATTGGTTATCAGGTGCAGTCCATCGCGAAGCCATTGCACCACCGCACCACCAATAAACACACTGCCTTCCAGCGCATACTGCACTTCATCACCAATCTTCCAGGCTACGGTCGTGAGCAAATTGTGCTGCGACAGCACCGGCTTACTACCAGTATTCATGAGCATAAAACAGCCCGTGCCGTACGTATTTTTCACCATGCCAGGCTGCAGGCACATTTGCCCAAACAGCGCTGCCTGCTGGTCGCCGGCAATGCCGCAAATAGGAATGGCCGCTGCGGCCAGCACCTGCTGCGTATGGCCATAAATCTCGCTGCTGGAGCACACTTCGGGCAGTATACTCGCCGGTATTTCAAACAGGCGCAGCAGTTCCTCATCCCACTGCAGGGTATGAATATTGAAGAGCATGGTGCGGCTGGCATTGCTTACATCAGTTACATGTCGCTGTCCGTTGGTGAGCTTCCATACCAGCCAGCTGTCGATGGTGCCAAAGCACAAATCGCCCTGCTGTGCCTTGGCCCTTGCACCAGGCACATGATCGAGCAGCCACTTGAGCTTGGTAGCCGAAAAATAGGCATCAGTCACCAGGCCGGTTTTTTCACGAATCATTTCTGCAGCACCACTTTGCCGCAGGCTGTCGCAGTAGTCGGCGGTGCGACGGTCTTGCCACACAATGGCATGGTGCAGGGGCTGGCCCGTATGGCGGTCCCACAGTACAGTAGTTTCCCGCTGGTTGGTAATGCCAATGCCGGCAATGTCTTGCAGATTGATACCCGCTTTCAGCACGGCTTCAGTGGCTACCGTCAGTTGGGTGGTCCATATTTCCAAGGCATCATGTTCTACCCAGCCTGGCTGCGGAAAGTATTGGGTAAATTCTTTTTGCGCCACCGACATGATATGGCCTTGCTCATTAAAGAGAATGGCACGGGAGCTGGTAGTTCCCTGGTCGAAAGACAGAATATAACGGGACATGCAAGCAATTTTTTGTTGAGAATAACAGTCTTAGATGTATGCAGTAGTTACACCCGGAGGATGCTCCCGATGCATCACTGTCTTACAGTTGTTGAAACAAATCGGGATAGTCGGAAATGATGCCATCTACACCCAAACCTTTCAGGCGGCGAATGTCATTCAGATTGTTCACTGTCCATGGAATGAGGCGCATCTTTTCTTTACGGCAGGTCTCTATCAAGGCAGCATTCACCAAAGAAAAATGCGGACTGAAAATAGTAGGCGTAAACCCAAGTGCAGCAATCAGTTGTGGCAGTGTTTTTGTTTCATTGCTTTCTACCAGCAAAGAAGTAGTAACGCCCGGGTATTGCTGATGCATAACTTGCAGGGCCCGCAGGTCAAACGATTGAATGCAGGTGCGGGCAGTAATGCCCTTGCTGTTGATGACGTTCATGGCCAGTGCCACAAACTCCGCCACCGGAGGATGCTTCTTGCCATCATTCGCCGCCTTCGATTTGATTTCGATATTGTACAGCATCACCCGGCCCTTGGTTTTGGCATAGGCTTCTGCAGAGTCAATCAGCGTGGCCAGCAGTGGTTTGATGGCCGCCAGTTTTTGTTGCTTCGGAAAATCGGGATGTGGCTTCAGCCCCACATCGTATTTGCGGATGCTATCGTACGGCATGCTGTACAGCAGGCGGCTGGCGGCAGCCGATTTGCTGAGGTAGCCACCTTCAGGGGTTGTCGTAATGTTTTCGCTGAAATACGGATCATGTGATACCACTACCTGCCGGTCGGCAGAAATGGCCAAATCCATCTCCAGCGTCGTCACCCCCAAATCGATGGCATTGTACATGGCCGCAATGGTATTTTCCGGCATGAGACCACGGCAGCCACGATGGCCCTGTGTTTCGAATGCGGCAGGTACTGCAGGTGCTTGTTTACTGCTGCTGCAAGCCATGCTCGTTACAAATAGTGCTACTAATGCAATGGGTCTCAACATGTGCTTATTTTTCGAGGTACTTGCCTTTTTTCAAAATCTCAGCCCATACTTTGTAGCCGGCGGCAGTCAGGTGCAATCCGTCAATAGTGTAGGCTTTGTTGAGCTTGTTATCGGTACCCAGGAAGTGCGGATACAAATCGATGAGTGTAATGCCTTCTTCTTTGGCCATTTGCTTCAGTGCTGCATTCACAGCCGCAATATGCTCGTCTTTGTTGTAATGATTTTTGAACTGGGTAAACTCATTGTTCACCGGCAGTAACGTGTGTATGTAAATGCGTGTTTTGGGCGAAGCCTGTTTGATGCGCTGCACCATCAGGCGATGGTTCTTCATAATCAAACTGTCGGGAATATTTCTCGAAATATCGTTGATGCCAATGAGGATAAACACTTTGGCAGGCTTGCCTTCCGTTACCTCATCCAGCCGTTCCAATACGCCATACGTAATATCACCCGAAATACCGCGGTTACGTACATCGGCACGGCCCAGCAGCTCCATCCAGTCGGTGCCAGCGGTGATGCTGTTGCCTAAAAAAATGATGTCGGTTGGCGCATTCGGAAAGCTTTTAAACTGCTCCACTTTCAGGGCATAATTGTTGGGGCGGAAAGTGCTGTCCCACTTAGCAGTTTGTGCCTTCGCAGCCATCGCCAGCAGCAGGCAGCCCATCATCATCAAACGTTGTTTCATACGCATCTCAATTGTATTGTCATAGTATAACGCAAATAGATTGACGATTGTCGTCACTACAGCATCTAAGCATTCGGTTTAATCGTTTCCGTGTACTGACGGCCAAAGCGATCGGTAGCTATCACCGTAACTTTTTTTGCAGTAGCAGGTACCACGGCACTAAAGAGGTGTTTGGTTTGCTGAGGCTCTGCAAAGCCACGGGGTTTGGGCAAATCAGGACCCATCATTTTTTTGAAGGCATCCATATCATAGCCTTCAAACTGCGTCAGTGTTCCTTTGCTTTCCCCATCTACCAGATACTCGGTTTTCCAGGCGGGGTCGTGGTTCCAGATATTGGCCACCACCTGTATGGAATCATCTGAATACGGCGTGGTGTACAATTTCATTTGATAGCCGGCCGGCTTGCCAGTAGCCTGATAATGCCAGCTGATGTCCTTGCCTTTCACTTTGTATACCCCATAGCCACAGGGAGTACCATCCTCGCAGATATCACCTGTCCACCAGGCACCGCAAACAGCACCATGGTTGTGCTCATACACATTGTCTTTAATGGCATTGACATTGTAATGCGTATGGCCCGACATGAGATGTACGGTACGGCCTTCGAGCAATTTGTACAAGGCCTCTTTGTTCTTGGTTCCCTTGTGTACCGGAATATGAACGCACAGCACTACGGGCAAATCTTTTGGCACCAAGGCCAAATCCTTTTCCAGCCAATCGAGCTGATTCTGTTGAAAGAATCCATCGTAGTCACGGTCTTTGCCGAGGTAACGCACATTGTCCATCACCACATAGTGAATGTCGCCACGGTTGAAGGAATAGTACGTAGGGCCGTATGCCTGCGTAAAGCTGTCGTCGGAAGTGTCATCGCCGCCCTTGCGGTAGTCCATGTCGTGGTTGCCCAGACATTGAAAAAATGGAATGCCCATTTTGGAAACCGCTTTATCATAATCGTCAAACAAAGGCAGATTATCCCACACAATATCGCCTACGGTAATGCCGTGAATCAAAGTGCCGGCACCCATAGCAGCCACCGTCTTCTTTACATCGGGTACCGATTCCCGCATCATCTTTTCTACATCATCATCATTCTTCACCTGCGGGTCGGCCCAAATGATAAACTGGTGTTCGCTATCATCTTGCTGCAATGGCTGCAGTTCAAACACGATGGGCTCACTGGGTTTGATGTCTTGCAGCAGCCGGTAATGCCGGGCAATACCTTTTTGATGTGTAAATGCATATCCACGTGGAGTAGACAC
>JADLHL010000161.1 GCA_020848815.1 Chitinophagaceae bacterium
AATCCGGAAGATTTTTGGGCAGGAATAGCCGAGCATTTTGTTTGGAAAAAGAAGTGGGACAAAGTGTTGGATTGGAACTTTCAAGAGCCACGTATTGAATGGTTCAAAGGGGGCAAACTCAACATTACAGAAAACTGTCTCGACCGCCACTTGAATAGCATGGGCGATAAGCCTGCGCTGATTTGGGAGCCCAACGATCCCGAAGATCATCACCGCATATTGACGTACAAAGAGCTGTACAATAAAGTGATTCAATTTGCCAATGTGCTCAAGAATAACGGTGTGAAAAAGGGCGACCGGGTGTGCATTTACATGGGCATGATTCCTGAGTTGGCCATTGCAGTGTTGGCATGTGCCCGCATTGGTGCCATTCACTCTGTCATCTTTGGTGGCTTTAGTGCCCGCAGCATAGCCGACCGTATTCAGGATGCCGAAGCAAACTGTGTGATTACCTGCGATGGTGCTTATCGTGGCAACAAAGTAGTGCCGCTGAAAAGTACCATTGATGATGCTATGATTGGTTGCCCTTCTGTAAAACGCATTATTGTATGTACGCATACCCGCACACCGGTGAGCATGATTAAAGGCCGCGATGTGTGGTGGGAAGACGAGATTAAAAAAGTAGAAACACAGGGCAATCCTGATTGTCCTGCAGAAGAAATGGATGCAGAAGACACCTTGTTCATTTTGTATACGAGTGGTAGTACAGGTAAGCCTAAAGGAGTAGTACATACCTGTGCCGGCTATATGGTTTGGGCCAACTATACCTTCCTGAATGTTTTTCAATACAAGCGTGGCCAGGTACATTTTTGTACCGCCGATATTGGCTGGATTACCGGTCACTCATATATCTTGTACGGACCGCTGAGTGCTGGTGGCACTACGCTTATGTTTGAAGGTATTCCTACATGGCCCGATGCAGGAAGGTTTTGGGATATCATTCAAAAGTTTGGTGTAGATATTTTGTATACAGCTCCAACCGCTATACGCAGCCTCATGGGTTTTGGAGAAGGTCCATTGCATGGCAAAAGATTGGACTCGTTGAAAGTATTGGGTACTGTGGGCGAACCTATCAACAGCGAAGCATGGCATTGGTATGATGAAAATGTAGGGCAGGGTCGTTGCCCAATTGTTGATACCTGGTGGCAAACAGAAACGGGTGGCGTGATGATCAGCAATCTGGCTGGCGTTACACCGGCAAAACCTACCTACGCTTCATTGCCACTGCCCGGTATACAACCATTGCTGGTAGATGAAAATGGCAATGCCATACCGAACAGCGATGCGGCTGCAGATGGTGTGTACATAGATAATCCCGAAGGCGATGGACTGAAAGCGGCGGGTAACTTGTGTGTGAAGTTTCCATGGCCTGGCATGTTGCGTACCACCTACGGCGATCATGAACGTTGCCGGCAAACGTATTTTTCTACCTACGACAATTTGTATTTTACTGGTGATGGTTGCCTGCGGGATGAGCAGGGTATGTACCGCATTACAGGTCGGGTTGATGATGTATTGAATGTGAGTGGTCACCGCATTGGTACCGCAGAAGTGGAGAATGCCATCAACATGCATGCGGGTGTGGTAGAAAGTGCAGTGGTGGGTTATCCGCACGACATCAAAGGACAGGGCATTTATGCGTACGTGATTTATCAGGGTTTTCATGAAGATGAAAACCTGACCAGACAGGATATTTTGCAAACCGTAACCCGGATTATTGGTCCCATTGCCAAACCAGATAAAATTCAGTTTGTAAGTGGTTTGCCCAAAACAAGAAGCGGTAAAATAATGCGGCGCATTTTGCGGAAGATTTCTGAAGGTGATTTTGCAAATGTTGGCGATACCAGCACCTTGCTCGACCCTGCAGTGGTAGAAGAAATACGCGACGGTAAATTGTAAATTATTTGAGTTGTATACCAGCTGCGTTGTTTTAAAAAAACAGCGCAGCTTTTTTTATACTGTTGTATCAATCTGGTAGCGCTGCATTTGTTTGTCCATTACCACAAACCAAACAGGTGGAACCAATGCCAATAACATACTGCCAGGATAACCAGTGGGCAATTGTGGAGCATCATCGTGGTGGCGGAGTATCTGATATTTTCTGCTGGCCAGATAATGATGATCGCTGTGGCGGCTGAGTTCGAATAAGAGAATGCGACCTACCACATGATTACTGTTCCAGCTATGCCAGGGCATGGCCCTTTCGTATTTGCCAGGGGTGGTTTCTTTTCTTGCAAGTCCATAGTGTTCTATGTAGTTCACTGTTTCGAGCAATAAAATACCTAGCGTTGCAGCTGCCAGAAAATACAACAGTACGGTGCCGCCAAACAAGAATCCAATAACCAATAATAAGATAACGCTCAGCAATTGCAGCTGTATCATTTCGTTGCTCAGGTGAAATGCCGGTTTGTTGTTTTTGTGTTGCTCGTTGTTGGCTATTTTCCAGGCACCGCTGTACACACCAGCAATACTTCGCACCCAAAAGTGATACACCGACATGCGATAGGGAGCACTGCTCGGATCATCAGGAGTACTCACATGCTTGTGGTGCCCTTTGTTGTGCTCAATAAAAAAGTGTGTGTACAAAGAAGTCAGGAGTAATGTTTTGGCCATCCATTGTTCATAGGTTTTACTACGATGGCCCAATTCGTGACCAACGTTAATGCCAAAAGTACCACACATTAAACCCATGGAAGCAATACGGCCCAGCTGTACCCACCACAACAGGTTGGGGTTATCAATCCCTTTTAAAAAAATGAACAGCGTAAAATATTGCAATGGAACAACTGCATAGAGCAGCACATCGTACAAGGAATCTGCTTTTGCAATGGCTTCTTCTGCAGCATCCATATTGCTGCTATCGGGTGGAAAAATAAGTTCGAGTAAGGGCAGAAAAACGAACGAAATAATGACGGGTAAAAACACCAGCCAGCCATTTGTTTGCATTGCTATAAGCGCAGCAAAAAACAGCAGCAGGGGCAAAGCATATTTGAGGGCTTTCCAACGCATAGCAAGCATCGTTTGAAATGATGAATTGAATGTACTGGATAAACGCACACATTTGCCGTTTTGTGCATGAAAAAGGCCGCCCAATCTACGTTGGACGGCCTCGTTGCTCTAGGGTTGTTTCAGGTCAGGGTTCTATCAATGTTGTACAATAATCTTTCCTTGTTGAATGTTGTTGCCTGCAAACACTTGTACAGTGTACGTGCCAACTGGCATTCTTTCCAAACCACCTACGTTGATGCTGATGTTGCCAGCAGGCTGAGTAGTTTTTTGTTGAATCACTACTTGGCCGGCCATGTTCAGTACACGTACACTTACGTCTTGTGCTTTGGGGTTGCTAAAGCGAACCTGCAAATCAGAACGTACCATTGTTGGAGTCAGTTGCAAGCCACTGATGCCTGCAAGTTTGAGACTGATAACGTTGCTGTAAGAAACAGTACCGTTTTTACGAACCAGCTTCACTCGGTAGTAAGCATCGTTTCCAACAAAAGCATGCAAATCATCAGCATAGTTGTACGTATTGCCATTGGCAGGTACAACAGCCACTTGCTTAAATCCGTTGGCAGTAGCACTTCTTTCCAACGTGTAGTATGCTGCGTCTGCACCATCTATGATAGTCCAGCGGAGGTTGCCTTTGCTGTTGCCATAGCTACCAGTCAGTTCCAAACCATTGATAGGCAGAATAGCGGTAAATGAATACTGAGCAGGTTCTGTGCTACCTACACCTGCTGCGTCTACAGCAGTGTACGTAAATGAGCCGTTGTATGCACCAGTACCGCTTACAAAGTATACGTACAGTTTGCTCTTATCGTAGTTAGCAATGTTTACAAAAATGTTATCATCAGGGTCTGCACTTGCATCCAAAATGTCGGCAGCGTCAGGGCCATTGTTGTTGGCATCATATGCTATTCTTATTACCAGGTCGGTACCGGCTGGTGAAGTTGGGTTAGACAACAAGCGGAATGTTTTGTTCATGCCTGTTTCCAACACGCCATCTTCTGCGTCGATGCCTGACATTATTTGGTCATCATTGTCCAGCTGCCAGAATGTACCTACGTTACGAACTGGAAGATTGGTAAATACAGGGTTGCTTACAGGGCGAGACTGCATTGCAATGTCGATGTTTGGTTGAGTTGTATACGGAGCTGATACCAATACATTTTCAAACACACCAATACTGTTGAATTTGCCTGCGCCAGGTGCGCCATCATTTTCATTAGTTACATAATACTCACTACCAGTTGCAGGTGCTGCACCCATAGCGCCTGTTGGTGCTACTGAGTAATTACTACCAACTGAAGGAGCTGCATCGGCACGTACAATCGCAATTGTATATGTTGGGTCAACAGAGCTGCCATTAGCCATTACAGGGTTTGCAGGAACACTAATGGAGTAGGTGCCATTGGCAGCAAATGAAGCTGTCTGCATTACTTTACCAGCATCAGGTCCGTTAGAAGCTATAGCAATTACTTTATAGGTTCCTTGTGGAGGTGTAGTTTCTGTACCATCTACAGTTCTGTTACCATTAGCGTCAATCCAAATTTTACCTGTCAGTGTTTGTGATGTAGCACATGGAGTAATGGTGAATTGAATATAACAACCAGCTTCTGCAGGAGGAACAGCAAAGTAGTTTGAAGTGCCTGATGTAGCGGGGAATGGATTGCTGCTGTTAAATTCTACGCTGCTAGAAGTAACAGGGTAAGAATTGTAGAAACGTGTGCCAGCAGGGAACTCAGCACTGATAGCAGATACAGCAATGCTTGGACCATTTACCGGGCAAATTGGGAAGTTGCGTACAGAAGGTGTAGTAGTACAATGTGTGTTGTTGTAAGCCGTTACATCAAAGTTTATCATCAATGGAGTTGTGATAGGGTCTCCGGCACATGAGCCGTTTTGAGTAAAGCCCTGTACCAATGGTTGATTGTTGAATGAAGTGCCAGAAGTGGCGCCTGTACCAGAGCTTGTACCAGCTACAATAATTGTTTGGGCACAATTGGTGTTTTTAAGAATAGCACAGTTTTCTGTTCCCTTAAACTTGAAGCTTAAATCGGCCAACAAAGTAGTTGCGTCTGCTGGCATTGGTACAGTGCCAAAGTCGAGTACTACAGAACCTGTAGAGCCGAGCAATGGGTCGAAATAAGCATTGAATGGAGTGGGTGCTGGAGTGAAGTATACATTCTGCTGAATGCTGCCTGGTACAAAGGTGGTGTTGTATGGAATAGGGATAACGAGCTTGTAGTTATTCACTGCTTCAGTACCCATATTTCTGATGTCTACTTTGTATTCTACTTCTTCACCAGGCTTTACACTCAAAGTGCCGGTAGCAGGCACTACACCATTGATTTTGCTTACGGTCAACAAGTTC
This sequence comes from Chitinophagaceae bacterium, assembly GCA_020848815.1. Taxonomy (GTDB): domain Bacteria; phylum Bacteroidota; class Bacteroidia; order Chitinophagales; family Chitinophagaceae; genus Phnomibacter. The sequence continues at coordinate 5,372 of JADLHL010000161.1, forward strand.
TGTACTTCAGGAATGTACGCATCTACACTCATCGCCATGTTGAAGATGATGTAGGTGTCCTGAGTAGAACCGTAACGGAACATCGTTTCAGTAGCATTGTTGCCGATCACTTCGTTGTTCGTATTGGTGATGTTGAACATCGAAATATCGATGCCTGTATTGTTGGTACGGTTCAAGTCACGGGTGTTGCCACCAGTTTGTATGCTTGAGTTAAAGAAATTGGTAGCAGCGTTGCCACTATGGTTGAGTGATACAAATGTGTTGTCACTTGCACGGCGAATCTGGAAATAATCACCGCTAATGTTACGATCGCCTTCGCCGGCCATCATACCTACTTTAATATTTACTGGTCCTGTCTGAACTGTTTTGAAACCACTGATGGGCAAATCAAACGCAGCGGTAGTACTACCTGCTACATAAGCATAGCCGTCAAACACGGTTACATCACGCCATTTCATCTTGGTGTTTTCATACACAACCACCAAGCCCCAGCCACCAAAGTAGCCGGTACCACCACCATCACCTTCAATCAACGCCATATCTGCTACGGTATAAGCGCCTAAACCATTCGCTCTTACATAGTCAGTTACTTCGGCATAGGCAGCATACATGTTCCCTTCTGAGGTAGTAGGAAAGTAAATGTCAGAAGGGGATGCTGTGATGGTAGTATAACCAGCAGCAGCAGGACCTTTCAACTTCAATTGTTGCTTGTCGAAGCTTTTTGTAACGGTAGTATTTACTTGAATAGTGCCAGATACATTCACTTCAGCATCAGAAGTAGTTTGAGTGTTTGTTTCAGTGCCTGTGCTGGTTGGATATTCAGCACGGATAAGTTTATTCACCACAATAGTTACACCACCAGTGGCAGTATATACCTGATAGGGAGTACTCAATGTGGCAGTACTTCCACCGTTGCTGGTAGTAATAGTAGCAGCCAGAGTGGTTGGAGTTCCTCCATTTACAGCAACGGTTATTGGATTGCTGCTGTTGTTAAATTCGAAAACTACAGTATTGCCGTTACCACTAAAAGTGTAACGGGGATGACGGTTGTTGCTGCCGCCAGCACGTGCTACACTCATAGTGTAAGCTGTGTTGGTAATGGCTTCATTGTGGTTTACTATTTGTGTGTTATTTACCGATTGAGGAGTAGACACAGTTTTGTTTACGCTAAAAGTATTGCTGCTACCTGCACGTCCTGTCCAATACAAACCTGCAAACAGAATATTGGAGCAAGAAGGGATAGCTCCGTTTTCTGAAGAGAAGGTAAGATTAGCAGAAGATGAGTTGAAAGTAGTGCCATCTCCGTCGATATCTACATACACCATATTGTTGTTACCGTTATCGGAGTTTTCTCCATACGATGACAACGTGAGATTGGTGTTGCCAATCATGATAAAGTCGCCTTTGATGTTGTAAATTTTACGATCGGGACTTACTGCAGCACTGCGTTGTGCAAACTGCTTTACTACCTGAGCGTTTACTTGTTGAATCGTTGTAAATGCCATCAGCGTGAAGATGGACAGTGCAACGTTACGGTTGCGCAAGCACAACCATTGGGTGTAAAGATTTTTCATCTTTAAGGGTTTAGCGTTTAGGGATATCAGATCGAGAATAGGGGGTCGGGTAGGGATGGGGTATTTACGATGTTTGTTGTACATCGTACAAAACTGTAATGCCTGTAAGGGTAGCAGGTACCAGTTTCTTTATTTCTGTTGCTGTGCAGGGTACATCGCTTTTGAAAATGATGTATTGTACATTGCTTATTTTTTCAAGCATAGCACTTGTAATCATGGCAGATTGCAAGTCCTGCTTCGTACGAATGCGAACTTCCAGCACAGCAACCTTTGCTGGTCTGTCGGGCATTGTAGCAATAAATGAAAGAGAGGCTGCATCGGTGCTCAACACAATTGCAGGCGTATTTCCTGTTACTTGTTTTTGATGATTGCGCAATACAATGCTGGGTTGTACATCGTACAGCATACTTTCAACAGCCGACTTAGAAGAAGAGGAAGATGTGCCCAAGGCTTGAGCACCTTGCTGTGTTTTTTGACCAGCCAAAAATTCTTTTACAGAAACTACTTGTTGGGTAAAAGATGTGCTAAGGGTAAAGCAAATCGCTGCCAGGGTAAGAAGCGTTTTCATTGTTTAAGTTTAAGGGGTTGGAATCAATGGCAGACAATAGGGTGAGTCTGCCATTGATATCCGTTTTGGGTTGTTTAAGGGTTGGTCGGGTGTTGGGGTTCAGTTTAAGGTTCGGGTCGGGTAGTTCAAGGGTTTATGGTTCGTTCAGATCTTGTGTCCGTAGTATCGCATAACATTCCAGATTGGCCTGTTGAGGGGGTTAGTCACAACATCCATCAAATTGAATGATTAACTCTAGTAACGGGCGGTTAAGAAGGCTTTTTTGTTAGCGGTTCGGGTTGGGGTTTCAATCAATCGAACTGCATTCATTAAGCGGTATAACCAGTAGGTAGCAGAGGTTTAGGGTTTCAACTCTGATTTCCTATTGCAAATGTAATATGGCGAATCAATTTTGCAACATTGATTATTGTCAAATTTGACTTTTGTCAAATTTTATTTCACCGGAAAATATTAAACAATTGAAAAACAATGACTTATGAAATCGATGTTGAAAAATTATTTTCAAAAAAAGTTGATACAAAGATGTTAGAACGTCATTTTTGGCCCTGTTTTTGAATTACACATCTGATTTGGCGTGTAGTACCACATATCTTTTGTCAGTTTTTTTTGTGGCTCATGGTTCTATCTATTGTAGTATTTCAACTACAATCATCCTTCCGGCCTTGGGCATAAAAAAGCCCCCCGAATAGTATTCGGAGGGCCAATGAGTAAAGTTTAAAAAACTTACTTGTATTGTACGGCAATACCTTTTGCCAAATCTGTCATCTGCTTCAGGCTTTCGTCGTTCAGGTTACCCTTCTTAAACTCAGCCAGTACGTTTGGCAGCTTGTTTTCCATTTCCAGCAGGAAATGCTCTTCAAAAGCCTTAACGTTCTTCACGGCTACATCGCGGAGCAGACCTTGTGTACCGAGGTAAATGATGGCTACCTGCTTTTCTACACTCATAGGAGAGTATTGCAGCTGCTTCAGGATTTCCACGTTACGGGCACCTTTGTCGAGTACAAGCTTGGTAGCAGCATCAAGGTCGCCACCAAACTTAGAGAAGGCTTCCATTTCGCGGTAGAGGGCCTGGTCAAGTTTCAGGGTACCGGCCACTTTCTTCATCGACTTAATCTGGGCGTTACCACCTACGCGGCTTACAGAAATACCTACGTTGATGGCAGGACGGATACCAGCGTTGAACAGGTTACCTTCCAGGAAGATCTGTCCGTCGGTGATGGAGATTACGTTGGTAGGAATGTAAGCAGATACGTCACCAGCCTGCGTTTCAATGATAGGCAGGGCAGTCAGGCTACCACCACCTTTCACCAAATGCTTGATGCTTTCGGGCAGGTCGTTCATGTTTTTAGCTACTTCATCTTTACCAATTACCTTGGCGGCACGCTCCAGCAAACGGCTGTGCAGGTAGAATACGTCACCAGGGTAAGCTTCGCGGCCCGGAGGACGACGGAGCAGCAGTGACACCTCACGGTAGGCCACAGCTTGCTTACTCAGGTCATCATAAATAATCAGGGCAGGACGTCCGGTGTCACGGAAAAATTCACCGATAGCAGCACCGGCAAACGGAGCGTAGAACTGCTGAGGAGCAGGGTCAGACGCAGAAGCCGCTACAATAGTAGTATAGGCCATGGCACCGTTGTCTTCCAGGGTCTTCATTACACCAGCAATGGTAGACGCCTTTTGGCCAATGGCTACATATATACAATATACAGGTACACCTGCTTCGAAGAACTCTTTCTGGTTGATGATGGTGTCAATTGCAATGGCGGTTTTACCGGTCTGGCGGTCGCCAATGATCAATTCACGCTGACCACGACCAATAGGAATCATAGCGTCGATAGCCTTGATACCAGTTTGGAGCGGTTCTTTTACCGGCTCACGGAAGATTACACCGGGGGCTTTGCGTTCCAACGGCATTTCGTACAGTTCGCCAGCAATAGGTCCTTTGCCATCAATGGGCTGGCCGAGTGTGTTGATAACACGACCCAGCAAACCTTCACCTACTTTAATAGAGGCAATCTGACCGGTACGGCGGGCTTTGTCGCCTTCCTTAATTTCAGCGCTGTCGCCCATCAGTACCACACCTACGTTGTCTTCTTCGAGGTTGAGGGCGATGGCTTTTACGCCATTTTCAAATTCAACCAGTTCGCCACTCTTTACGTTGTTGAGGCCGTAAATGCGGGCAATACCGTCACCCACCTGAAGCACAGTACCTACTTCTTCCAGGTTGGCTGCGGCGTCAAAGTTGCTGAGCTGCTGGCGCAGAATCGCCGAAATCTCATCTGGCTTAATGTCCACCATAGTTTTTTATTGAATAGTGTAAAGAATTCAAGTTTTCAGGGTTTACCCCTAAATTTTCAGGCCGCAAAAGTAAGGCACTATCCCTCAGTTAGCAAAAGCATTTTTGGAAATGACAGGCCCGGTATTTTTCTCATTCATCAAACAAGTCTCAAATAGGGCTGTAAGGCCTGTTGCAGTTACCCATTTCCCCAAATGAGCCAGCCCAGCATGGCTGCCACTATAATGGTAAATACCCAGCCCGGGTGAATGCGTGGCCGGCTGATAAAGTAATATGGTATCATGCTGAGCCCCAAGGCAATGACCCACCAACCCATTTGGCCATTATTGCCCAACTCCCGGTTATAGCCGGCTTCATCTATAAGATTTGTATTGCCTTTTGACAGCAAGCTGATTTGGACCCTTCCGCCGCCGCCTCTGTTGGCAAAGTGGCCGGCATTTACCTCATCTAGCCACACTTCTATTTTATCGCCTGGCTGAAGGCTGCGCTGTATGCTATCTGCACCAACGGCTTTCAGGGCAAAATTTTCTGCCACTAAAAGCTTGCTGTTTTCTTCCACAGGTATCAGCACCAGATTTTTTTGAACTGATGAATCCATGCCTGGTTGATAAGGTTTGCTTTTTACCGTAGCCTGTACTTTGGTTAAAGTATTTACATCCAGCTGTTTTTTTCCAATCACCAACCATGCACCTAAGAGCAGCAACATGCCCACCGCTACTTTACCCATGGTGCTGTTGAGCCCCTGCAGTATTAGCCCTTCCATCATATTGCTTCGGGAATTGGTATGGCGCCGAAAAGGTTGGTTCATGTGCATAGCGAAAAATTATCTGCTGGTAAATGTAAGTCCGGAAATTATATGCTTTGCTAGGACGATGATGAGGTGTGGTAGTTATTTCTTGTAGCGTTTTTTTATAGATTTTTTTGTGCCACACAAAATATTGTAGCAAAAAAATCAATGTAGCTTTTTTGCTTCGGCTTTTACTGATGCAATTCAGTACAACTACGCTATGACGATGCTGCTTCAGCAAATACTTTTACATCCGCTTACAAAAGATCAACACGCCAAAATATCGCTTGATAATTATCAAAAAACGATGAAGTAAAAGCTTGTACCCCTTTCAGCGTATTGACAATGCCATGCACTCGCAGTACCTTCTACACATCATTTCTTCACTCCATAAAAACAAACAAACATGGCTACCAGTAAAAAAGCTGCTGCACCTGCCCGCAGCCAAACCGCTACTAAGGCCGTTGCCACACGTAAGGCCTCTACCGAGCCGGTAGACGTGGCTGCCAAAGCAATCCGATCTGTTGCTGCATTA
>JADLHL010000162.1 GCA_020848815.1 Chitinophagaceae bacterium
CCAGCACCTATCGTTACAGGATGCCAAGCATAAATCACAATGGGTTTTTCTGCTGTGCCGTTTACTTCATTCAGGTTTATGATTTTGTATTTGCCCGACAGTAAAATGGTATCGCCGGGCTTTACCGGGGCCGATACATTGGGTATGTACAACTCGCCATTGGAGCGGGGCGGCATGCGATGCACACGCTGGCTAAATAAGGAGCAGCAGGTGCACACAAGGGCAAGAATGAGGGTTATTGGTTTCATAGTTTGTATCACGGTGCAGAAAGGTGCAACAGATATGCATGCTTAAATTTAGTATTCCAAGGCATGAATGTGTAGCACTTTTTTTATAGTCGTACAAAGGAGTGCTCACTCAGGATTGGTTTTTCATACAAGTGAATAAGTCGCTTAACCCATATAATAGCTGTTGCAATACTTTCACCAAGTATTAATACCCTTATTATCCTATGTTTTCAAAGAAATTGGTAGCCCAACTTGTGGGTGTACTATACATCATTGCGTTATTCCCTTTACAGTCAATCAGCCAGCTACCGCCTAGTTTGTGTAGTCCTTTAGGAGGTAAGCGAGCCGATATCATCAGTGTTCAATCTGCCTACCGGGCACCGGGTGGTGCTGCACGAACATTTACTATTCCTGCCAATGCTACCTCGGCATTTGTGGTGGTATCCAATCATCAAAGTGTGATTGCTTCTCCTACACTCGATCAAAATTTGTCGGATGAAGATTTTATTACCATCAATGCATCACTCAATTTTACAACTGCACGAAGTTCAGGCTTTCTGAATTTTGCGCAAAGTACCAACCCAAGCAGTGCTGAAACCAACTTGTATTCTTGGATTAATTTGCCCTTTGGTGCTTTTGTTTCTACCCAAATAGCGCAAGGACAATCGGCACCTGCCTTGCTGAATGATGTGCGTTTTTCTGTTTCGGGCAATACCCTCACCATTACCGAATCGAATAGCAATACTGCTGCCTCTTACATGGTAGAGTTTGCCTCTGCTGCATCCAATTCATTGTTGGAAAATGGTTTTGAAAGTGTGATTATGACTGGCGCAACACAAATAGCCAATACGCCCATTCCTGCCAATACCGACCTTATTGTAATTTCTAAAAAAGGCACGGCCAGAATTTCAAATACCGCTTCTGCCGGAGGCACCGAAGAAGGCTTTTCCAATGGCAGAATTGTGATGGATTTGGACGCTGCTACCACTAATGGATATATGACTGTGGTGAATGGCGCAAATCTTAGTTTCCGGTCTACTTATTCCATCGTAAACCAACCTGTGGGCAGCAGCACCAGATTTATTGCATCTGGCAATGCCATTGGCGACTTTGCCGGCAAAAGCATTACCTCTAACAGTACCAATGATGTAGGCATTGCAGACCCCGCCATGTATGTATCGGGCAGCAACCTTGTGATTGACCGGAGTACGGCTTACAGAAACAATTTTGACGACGTTTATGTGATTGAGTTTTACCGCAGAACCGGTAACCCCATGAGTGTGGAATTTATAGAAACGCAAAGCCGGTTTATACCCAGTGGCCAGGGCACTACAACCGGCACCAACCGGGTATTGAATATACCCGCAGGTGCAGAGTATGTAATACTGCGGCAGGCAGGAAATGCCAATAACTCGCTGAATGCTCACAATGAAAATGCATTGGCAGCGTATGCAGTAATAGACTTGAAGACAGAAACGGCGACCGGCTATTTTTACCAGCAGGTAGGTTTTTCTACCATTACTGCCCGTAGAGATGATAACTATGGTTTTAAAAATTTGCCACTGGATGGTACGAGTAGCAGAAATCCAACTTATTCTGCAGGCATTTATTTTCCCAATGGCGGAGTGGTGTACGACCTGAGGTTTACCCTTTCTGCAAACAAATCGCAACTAACCGTTACCAATGCTTTTGGGCTGGTGGCCGCCAATTATCAGGTTATCACCATTGCCGACTTTTTTGGATCGAGGCCGGACTATGCTTTTACCCTGGATGTAAATTCGGATTTTACTTATAGCAACAATGGCCAATGTGGTGAGGTAGCTGTGAATGCCCGGCTTTGCAACCCGGGTGCTGGCAATAGCCCTGGCGGAATACCGGTTTCATTTTACGACAAAGACCCCACCACAGATGGTACTGCAAGGCTGCTGAAAATAGATGCTTTCAACCAGCCTTTGTCGCAGGGCGACTGTGCCAGTTTTATTTTCAACCTCAATTTGAAAAGTCTTGGCATTAATAACCCCAACCTTACGGTGTATGCTATAGCCAACGACAACGGATCTTTTGTGCCCGGCGGAGTAGGCAATGCAGTTGGTTCGCCATTTACCCTTGCTTCGCTGAGTACGCAGGGGGGCCAGTATATAGAATGTGATTATACAAACAACAAAGTAAACTTTACCATCAGCGGTGTAATGCCATGCTCCGATGGCACGGTGTTTAGAGATGCTAACGGCATGACGAATAACCAGATTGATGGAACGGGTATTGGCATCATAACTGCACAACCGTTGTATGTAAATGTGCTGAACGCTGCTAATACGGTGGTGTTTTCAACAACCGTAAATACAAGTACCGGCGCATTTACCGCACAGCCTAATGCACCAGGAAATTTTACTTTTCAATTATCGATAAATCCTGGAACGGTTGGGCAGCCAGCTCCCGTAACAGCACTGCCAGCCAATTGGGTATTTACCGGTGAAAACAGCACCACAGGTACTGGTAGCGATGGCACAGGCAATGGCCAATTGCCACTTGCGGCCCTCACCACAACTGCTGGTGTAAGCACCTTGTTCGGCATTCAGCAAATGCCTTTTAGCAATGCCTACACAGGTTCGGGTTGGAGTAACCCCGGCGGAAAAAATGTTGTGAATGTACCCACAGTAGCTTTTAGCGGCAACGATCCTGAAGATGGTGTGTATGCCGATAATCTTTTTGGCAGAAAAGTAACCTTGAACCCGGCTGTAGGTGGTACACTTTTTTACAACGGAGTGGCTGTAAACACTGCTATCACCATTACCAACTTCGATAACGATTTGGTAGATATAGACCCCACCGCCGAAGGACAAACCACCGCTTCATTTACCTACGCTGTGTGGGACGATGCCGACGTAGCCGATGCTACACCCGCCCTGGTAACAATGGGCTTTGGCGCCATAGTATTGCCAGCAGTGGGCCTTAGTGCTACTGCTACCTGGCATGGGCAGTACCCTGTGCTTTCCTGGAAAACAATTTCAGAAACCAATACCAGCTATTTTGTTATTGAACGAAGCACCAATGGCACTACATTCTTTGCCATTGCTACAGCAAAAGCCGGCGGACAAACAAACGAAACCACTATCTATTCTTACACCGATGCTACTGCACCATCAGGAGCATTGTACTATCGGGTAATACTGGTTGATAAAAATGGCGAAACCACCACGAGTAATATTGCTGTTCTGCGAAACAATGCCAGTGCTTTATCAGGTGTACAGTTATGGCCCAATCCTGCCGCAAAAAATATACATGTGTACCTACCCCAAAAAGGCAACTACACCCTACAGCTGCTAAGCCCACTCGGAACGGTTTTAAAACAACAACAAGCAAGTGCAGAAACAGGAGGTGCTACGGTTACAATAGAAAGAAATGCGCTGCCGCCCGGCATGTATATATTGAAAGTGGTAAACAGGCAATACACTAATGCATTGATGCTGAAAATAATTTTCCAGTAAAGGGAAAATGCCAGCAGTGAAAAATGCTCGCCAAACAAAAGGCGAGCATTTTTTGTGTGCAAAAAGCATTGCAGTTAGCTGATTGATTTCATAGGCTCACCTATCTTCACGGCATGAGCCAACTCACGTTTTCGCTGATACAAACCCAGCTGCATTGGGAAGACAAAACGGCCAACCTGCACATGCTGCAGCAAAAAATTGACAGTATCGGTTTTACCGAAGTAGTGGTGCTGCCCGAAATGTTTAGCACAGGTTTTAGCATGCGGCCACAGCAGCTTGCCGAAACCATGCAGGGCCCCACCGTGCAATGGATGCAAGCAACAGCAGCCCGCAAAAAAATCATTCTTACCGGCAGCCTCATGATTGAAGAAGAGGGCCGCTACTACAACCGCCTGATATGGATGCTGCCAAACGGGCAATATGGCTATTACGATAAACGGCACCTGTTTGCTTTTGCCGGCGAAGACCAGCATTATGCTGCAGGCAACAAAAGACTCATTGCTTCGGTCAAAGGGTTTCGCATTAACCTGATGGTGTGCTATGATTTACGTTTTCCTGTTTGGGCCCGCCAGCAAGGCGATAGCAGCAATACAGAGTACGATATACTGATGTATGTAGCCAACTGGCCCGAACGCCGCAGCCATGCCTGGCGTACCTTACTGCAGGCACGTGCCATCGAAAACCAGTGCTATGTAGTGGGTGTAAACAGGGTAGGCCACGATGGCAACAATATATACCACAGTGGCAACAGCATGCTGGTAGATGCCATGGGTGAAGTACAATTTGAACAGGCACACGATGAGTGCATACATACCTGTGTGTTATCAAAAACAACGCTGGAGGATGTACGCAGCAAACTGCCTTTTTTGAGAGACAGAGATGCATTCAGCATATTATAGAAATACAATAGGACACTGATAAATAGGACGCGGATGTGATGGATGAAACGGATTTTCACGGTTTGTATTATTACTCCGAGAACTCTGTGATCTCTGTGCGAAACCTAACCCTCATTTGCCGAAGGCAAATAACGCTCCAGTTCTTTCAACAAACTGTTAATTGCCGCCCAATGCCACACCGTTAACATTGCAGCAACACCAATCCGTTTTCTTGCAGTATAGATTGCAGCATTAACCAACCTTGCTCACCAAAATCATCTGCATGAAACACAGCTTTACACTCGCTTTGCTGCTACTGTGTGGCGGCACTTTACAAGCTCAACTGAATAAGGGCACACAACTACTTACGGGAAGCTTCAACATTGGCGCCGGTAATCAGGAGAGCAGCAACAACAATGAAACACTTAAGAACAACAACTTTGGTGCTGGCATTGGCGTTGGCCGCCAATGGGTGCACAAAGAAAACCGCATCCGTGGCTTTCAGATTGGCTACAATTACAACAGCAACACACAGAATTACCAAAGCGTAGCCGGTGAAACCAAACGCACTTCCAATACATTCAATGTGGGGTATGTATCGCAATACTTGCTGCCTTTCGGCAAAAAGTTTTATGGTACTGCTACCATTCTGTCGCAGTTTGCTTTCAGTAAGCAAAAAGAGCAATATGAAAACAATAACAACTTTGCTACCAATGGCGAAAACTATGGCCTGAGTGTGGGTATACAACCCGGGCTTGCGTATCAGCTCAACAAACGTTGGATAGCCGATGTAACCTTAGGTAATCTGGTGGGTGCCAACCTCAATCATAGTCGCTATCGCTCCACATCTACAACTACCAATTTTAAAGACCGCTCCACCAGCTTCAATCTCAACTCGATGTTTTCTGGCAACAGTACTTTTTTGGGTATTGGCTTCCGTTATATTCTTCGATAGTCGAAAAGAACTACATCCACACACAATCGTTTTACCAAATCACCCGCACTATCTGTCAGCCGCAGCTTGTCTGTAGCTGACAGATTTTTTTTATGCGCAACATGATAGGCCGCGGATGAAACTGATAAAACCGATTTTCACGGATGTAATAAAATATCTCTGTACCGGCTCCCGCCTGATGCGGGACAAGCTGTGCGAAACAAAACTTCACTTTTCGAAGGCAAATAAAACTCCGTGTGCTCTGCGGGCTCTCCCGCCTGCTGCGGGACAAGTTGTGCGAAACAACCTTCATCACCCAATCTCCTTCTCCAATATCATAAACTCCAGCGGCTGCAGTGGTGTACCAAACACCGGGTTGTCGGGGAAAGGTTTACGTTCGCCGGTATCGTTGTAGCCGCGACGATTATACCATGCAATGAGTTCGGTACGTGCTGTAATCA
>JADLHL010000163.1 GCA_020848815.1 Chitinophagaceae bacterium
GCCATACCAGTGCAAATGTTTGTATGCCGGATACGTTGGCTGGTGCTACAATCATGGCTTCATACTCGCCGGAAGCTGGTTGCAATAGACTGATATGCTCTACTACATTAAGTGTATCAATACCACGTGAAGCGGGTTGCTGCAATGAATCGGCATGTGCAGCACTATTCAATATCCATGGATGTACTACTTGTTGATTGGATTGGCGTAGCATTAATTGCAGGTCATTCTGCAGTGCTTTGGTACTGCCAGGTGTTGCTGCGGGGTCTGTCCAGCAAAGGGTAACAGCCAGGCGTTGTGCATTGGTAGCTACGGGTATGTTCATACGAACTGTGTCGCCAGCACGAATGGTGCCTGTGTAGTACTGCTTGCCGGCAGCAATGCGTAGTGCGTTATATACATTCAGCTGCCCGTAGCCTTCGCTAAAGTCAGGGCCTTCTGCTCCCACATCTGTACTGCTGTTGATGAGGATGGCTTTTACTAATGCTGCATCAGGCAGGCTTCCCAATTGGTGTTGCAGTGTTTGCTGCAATACTGCCACAGCGCCAGATGCCAGTGCTGCAGAGCCCGAACTGCCATCTTCGCCAAAGGCAGACAATTCAGGCTTGATGCGGCCATCGTACGCAGGCCCCCGGGAGCTGGCTATTTCTCTGCTGTTGAAAGAATCGGTGGCGGCCAACACCAAACTGTTTTTGCTCATTTTAAAACTACCCGTCAGATTGGCCCAGTTGGCAATGCCCTGGTATTTGCCGTAGGCGGAGCTTTGTGTACCCGCATTGCCTGCACTAAATACATGCAATAAATAGGGGAGTGTGGCAGTGCTGGCATCGTAAGCGGCAGCATCTATGCCATACTCATTTTCGATGCCTACACCATAAGAGTGGTTTTGAACGCTGATAGTATTTGTGCTGTAAAAATCAAGTGGCTCCGGTAGCAGCACGTTGAAGTTGGTGCTGGTAATGGTGGCTGCTGGCGCTACCCCTTTTCCGGTGATGGAAGAAGCACCACTGCCCGCCAGCATACTGGCCATAATGCTGGCATGGTTGGTACTGCGGGTAGCCGTTCTTGCTGTAGTAAAAAAGCGTTGGCTAAAATCAATGTCCAAAGTATCAAAACGTTCTTCTTTGATGGCAACCCGTATGCCTTTACCATTATTAGCTGCAAAACGGGTGGCAGCCAGTGCTATCCCATTGGCTGAGGGGTCGAAACCGGGCACACTCAGTTCGGGCTTGGCCGTTCTGTTGGCTGCCTGAACGTATACTACAAATGATTGCCCGGTTAATGGCATGAGCAGATGAGCAGGCATTTGCACGGTCATTACTTTCCATCCGCTGTCATGTGCCAGTATTTGCACGGGCTTATCGGCCAACCAATGCATTAACTTATCGGCATGGTTATATTGAATAAAAATGCGGACAGCACCATGCAGTTTGCTTCGCTGCTGTAGTGCCGGCGACAGTTTTTTTTCTGGCATTTTTGCCGCCAATGAATCGGGCAATATTATTTGTGCCTGTACGTCTGTTTTTCCTACCATAAAGAGGAAAAACAAAAGTTTGAGCGAAAGAATATGTGCCTTGTAATTATGCATGAACATTTCAAAGATGGGGCTTTCCATTCAGCCTTCAAACGCAGGGTTGTAGAATCGTCAAAAGGATTGCCCAACTATGATACATGGCAAGAAACCAACATTTGACATTTCGCAACTTATTGATTTATTGATACTTAGTTGCATTTTCAAAATATGTTTTCATTCAGCATGAGTGTTAAAGAAATTTTAAAGACTCCGTGTTTAAGCTGGGGTGCCATTGCAAAAAATGCAGGTAAATGAGAACAATGGTTGGCCATTTTTCAATTTTTTTACAAATGATTTTTTGCGTTGGGCTGATGAGTAATTTGGGAATCTAAAACTACAACACGTATGAAATTGACATCCCGACTGCTGATGCTGGGCCTCATGGCAGGCCTGCTTACATCCTGCACCAAAGACAACACACTCACCAGCACAGATGAACCTATTGGTGACGCTACGCTGGCAAAAATTGCAGCTCTTGGTTTTGGTACTTCCAATGTACAAAAGCATGACGAAGGCTTTTTGGTGGAGGGCGACATTGTGCTTACCAACGATCAACTGAACAATGCCGGCAAAGGCGGTTCTATTCTTCGTGTTGCCAATGAAGAACAGTACCGTACTACCAACCTGGTTACTGGTTTGCCCCGGGTAATTACCGTTCGGGTGGCTACCAGTTTGCCCACCAGCTACATTGCAGCAACCGACGAAGCCATTGCCCGTTACAATGCTGAAAATCTTCGCATTACATTTCAGCGTGTCACTTCTGGTGGAAATATCGTGTTGAGTGCTGCTCCAAGAAATGCGCAGTACCTTGCTTCTGCGGGTTTCCCTACTTCAACCGGTCAGCCTTACAATAGCATCTTGGTAGCTACCCGCCAAATTGGTAGCCAGCCACAAGCTACAGTAGCTTCTATTTTGGCCCACGAAATTGGTCACTGTATTGGTTTCCGCCATACCGATTACATGAGCCGTCAGTACAGCTGCGGTGGCTCTGCTGTAAATGAAGGCGCATCAACTGTTGGTGCTATCCTCATTCCTGGTACACCTTCTGGCCCCGATCCTAACAGCTGGATGCTGGCCTGTATCGGTAGCGGTCAAAACCGTCCTTTCAACGCCAACGACAAAGTTGCTTTGGCTTACCTGTACTAATCTCATTTTGCTGCTTTACACAGGCCCGGCTGATGCGTCAGCCGGGCCTTGTTTTTTTAGCCAGTATATTTGGCCATCACCAATCACAAGCAATCTATTTATGAAAATCGCCATCATCGGCGGCGGCAATCTGGGAGGTTCCATCGCTCAAGGGCTGGTCAGCAGTGGCTTTTGTAAGCCATCGGCTATCAGCATTACCCGAAGAAATGTACAACACCTGAAAGCATTGCAAGAGCAAGGCTGCCAGGTGCTCAGCGATAATAAAAAAGCAGTACAGCAAAGCGATATCATTATTCTGGCAGTAAAGCCGTACAACTATGCCGAAGTGTTAGCTGGTTTTAAATCGGTACTGAACGCTAAAAAACATGTGCTGGTTTCTGTTATCACCGGTGTGTGGACGGAGCAGTTGCAAAAAGCCATTGGAAAGCCCGTGCCCATTATACGTGCCATGCCCAATACAGCCATTGCTATACAGCAAAGCATGACCTGCCTGAGCAATGCCGGTGCCGATGCCAAGCAACTCAATTACGTACATCAGTTGTTTGATCAACTGGGCCGTACAGCAGTAATCGATGAAAAACTGATGGATGCAGCAACTGTGCTCGGTGCCTGTGGTACCGCGTATGCGTTGCGCTACATCCGTGCCAATATTCAGGGCGGTATCGAAATTGGTTTTGATGCCAAAACAGCTTCATTAATTGCCGCACAAACAGTGTTGGGCGCAGCAGATTTGCTGCTGAAAACCGGCAATCATCCAGAGCATGAAATTGATAAAGTGACGACGCCCAAAGGCTGCACCATTGTGGGGTTGAATGAAATGGAACATCAGGGTTTCAGCTCATCACTCATTCGGGGTATCATCACCAGTTATGAAAAAATAGGCAAGTAAAAACTGAATGAGTAGTAGCGTCAAATTCATCGCTTTAATCTTCTAA
>JADLHL010000164.1 GCA_020848815.1 Chitinophagaceae bacterium
AGTGTACTGAAGTAGGCAGCTGCGTTGGCATCGCCCATGTAGCCAAGGGTTTCGTTGTCGAGGCCTTTGATGAGGCAGCCGCCATACAATAGTTGGGCATCTTTAAACCATACCACAATGTTATCTGGTGTGTGGCCCTCGCCGGGGTAGTAGGTTTCAAAGCGGTGTTGCCCAATCATAAATACAGTATCGTTAGCCATTAGATGTGAGGCCAGCGGCTTGTTGTTTTTTCTGCTCCAGCCATCTGTTTGCACAGTGGTGTACGTAACAATCCCTTTGCTGTTGAAGTAATTGAGGCCGGCGGTTTTGTCGCTGTGCCAATGCGTTGCAATACACATCACCACCGGTTGCTGATGCCTGGCCATGATGCTGTCCAGCAGGGGCTGGCACTGGGTGCTGTCCCACGGCGAATCGAGCAGCACCAAGCCTTTATTGGTTACCACATACATGCCATTGGCCGGAATGTATTCGCCTTCGTACAGGTTGTATGTAGTGTAAATATAAAAATCGCCGGTGATGGGCGTAATGCGGAGTGGGGCTTGCTGTGCAACATTTGCAGTGCCATGCAAAAGAAGCAAGCTGAACAAGAGGTAGCGGCATTTCATTAGCGACATGTGAATTTGCATTTCAAAAAAGGTATAGACTGTGGTATCAAATATAGGTCTTGATGCTAAAGCCATATTTAGCTTGTCAAGACTTACTGAACTTAAAAATGATAATGCGAGTTGCAAACTTGTATTATCCAATTCTACCATCTATCTTACTGCTGATGTACAATGGTGACATCATTTTTTAAACCCTCAACCCAACAACAACATGAAAAAAATGTTTGCCATCTGCGGGATGGCCCTGCTGGCATTTGTTGCTTGCAAGCAACCAGCCACAACCTCCGAAACGGCCCCTGCGCCAACCACAACAGCCATGCCCGATTTTCCTTATGCCATTGAAAATCCCGACAACTGGCTGCCCGGCAATCTGAACAATGTGGTGACGGTAATGAAAGGCCTGAAGGCTTGGGAAAACAACGATATCGACGGCTGTGTGGCCGAATTTGCCGACAGTGCTTTGGTAGAATTTGATGGGTTAGATGCCAAGATGGGAAAAGACAGTTTAAAAGCATTTTTCGCTGGCGGAAGAGCCCAGTTTAAAACCGTTCAAATTCTGATGGATGACTGGGAGTCTGTGATTTCAAAGGATAAAAAAACAGAGTACGTGTCGCTATGGTACAAGCAAATTGTAACAGACAACAATGGTAAAGTAGATTCTTTTCAGGTGATGAACGATGCCAAAATAGAGAATGGAAAAATCACACTCCTCAATGAAAAAATCAGGCGGTACGGTACAAAAAGATAAACAGCTGAATAACTGAAAACCAAAAGGCGCTGAAGAATACTCAGCGCCTTTTATAATGATGGCCGACAAAACTTTCTTTTCAGTCAGCCATTGATTCAACTTTCGGTGCGGTAAAAAAAATCCGCTGATATAAGTCTGTGTATCGCAACATTCATTACACTTTCACTCCAAACAAATGGCCTACCACTGCCGACAGCACCATGGCAATGGTACCCCAGATGGTAATGCGCAAAATGGATTTGAATATGCCGGAACCACCAGTTTTGGCTGCAATGCTTCCCAAGATGATCAGGAAAACGATGGTGAATCCATAGAGCCAGTATTCCATGCCTTTGACCGGTGCAAACAAGGCTACCAACATGGGCAGTACACCACCAACTGTGAATGCAGCGCCGGATGCAAATGCTGCCTGCAACGGATTAGCCTGACTAATTTCATTGATGCCCAACTCATCGCGGACATGCGCCCCCAAAGCATCCGATTCGGTAAGTTCTTTGGCTACCTGCAGTGCGGTTGCTTTTTTCAACCCCCGCTTTTCATAAATCTGCGCCAGTATCTGCATTTCTTCTTCGGGCATTTCTGCCAGTTCTTTTTTCTCCCGTTCTATGTCGGCGTGTTCAATATCGGTTTGCGAACTCACCGATACATACTCGCCTGCCGCCATAGATAAAGCACCCGCCACCAAACCCGCCACAGTAGCCAGTACAATAGGCTCCCGACTATTGCTGGCCGCAGCAATACCGATGGCCAAACTGGAAATAGAAATGATGCCGTCGTTGGCACCGAGCACAGCAGCCCGCAACCAATTGCTGCGGTGTATATAATGACTGTCGAGGTAGTTGTCGATGGTAAGCATAACAAAAACATTTACAAGAGAAAATGCCAATGGCACTTTTGCAATGGCATGAAGTTACGGTAGCATGCCGGAAGATGGGGTTGTATCATTTTTCCCCCGACTTGCCAAAGCGGTGCAAAAGCCGGAAACCCGCCGGGTGATTCCTGTAATTTTGCCCCGATATTTTCGTTTTGATATGTCAAACGCAAACCGCATGCAGGGAGCAAGAATGTTGAACAGACGCAAGGGATGGATGGCCGCAGTGTTGTGCACTGTTGCCACGCTGCTGTATGCCCAACCGCCACAGCAAAAAGACTTCCTCAGCTTTCAGAAATCGTTTAAGCGGGTAGGCCTGGCTTTCGAATCGAGAGAGGAAATGCTGCGCAAAGAGTTTGCTGCCAAAGGATTGACCTGGCCCGCCAAATACATGTACATCCGTTCTTTTAAGTACGATAGCCAACTGGAAGTTTGGGTAAAAGGCGATAAAAAAGAAAAGTACCGGTTGTTTAAAACCTACAAGGTTTGCGCCTTGGCGGGTGGCCTCGGGCCCAAACGCTACGAAGGTGATTACCAGGTGCCCGAAGGTTTTTACTACGTCAATGAATTTCGCCCCAACAGCAGCTACCACCTGGCGTTGGGGGTAAACTATCCCAATCCCAGCGACCGCATTTTGGCCGATCCCGTAAAACCCGGCGGCGATATTTATGTGCATGGCTCCTGTGTAACCGTGGGTTGCATTCCTCTCACCGATGCCTTGATTGAAGAGTTGTATGTGCTGGCGGCGTTCACCAAAAATGAAGGACAGGATTACATTCCCATCCATGTAATGCCGGTGCTGTTTAAAAAAGACAAAAGCAAAGAACTGCTGGAAAAACAACTGGCGGCGCAGCCCGAATACAAGCCCATGGCGGGTATTATGGAAAAAGTGTATTACTACTTCAACACGCATAAGCAACTGCCCACCATAATGATTAACGCCAAGGGCGAATACATGATGGCGCAGGAGTTTACCATTCCGAAAAAAGTAATACCGCCGAAGTTTAAAGAAAACACCGAACCTCGCCGCAGCGCTGCCCGTACCGTTACGTTTGGCGAAAACGATTTCTATCCCTACGTTAATACGCAGCCGAAGTTTCCAGGCGGCTTACCGGCCTTTCAAAAGTTCATTGATCAGCTGGCTGCTGAGCTGGCCGACTTCATGCCCGAAGAAGGCGCCAAACGCTTGTTTATTGATGTTGATTTTGTGGTGGATGCCAAGGGCAACGTGGTGAATGTAAAGCCCGGCAGCCGGGCCAACAATGAAATGAACAACCTCATCATCGACCGCTTTGAAGCCATGCCAGCATGGTCGCCAGCCTTGCGGCAGGATAAGGCTGTACCCATGAAACTGGTACAAAACATTATGGTAGAAGCCAAGCCCAAAGCTGCTGAGAAAGCAGAGGAAGAGGAAGAGTAAGTTGGAAGGTTTGTAGGTTCTAGTGTTCACAAGTTCCAGAGTTCCAGCGTTGAACTATTTTCTTCTTTCAGTCACTGTTTGGTATTGATGCAGTAAATCATTCTTCTTTTTTACAACACAAACTGCACCGTTTCTTTGGTTTGCTGCATGAGTATGGGTTGGTGTTCGCCAAGCATACCGGCAATAATGCTGTCGTTGTAATGACGAATGGTGGTCAGTGTCAAATCTTTTTGCAGCATCACATTCAGCCATGCCTCAGCCTTTGCAGCTATGCGTTGCAGTTTTTCGTCGTTCTGATCGAAAATGGCCAGAAAACGAATGGCACCGTTTTGCGTCAGGTTGGGTTTTATTTTTTCTTCTTCAAACAACTGGTACAGCTGGCCTACAGAATGTTCGCCAATAAAAGAGTAATCCCTCGACATAAACTCCAGCAATACCTGCTGTGTTTTCTTCACAATTATCGGCGGCAAATCGTGGGCTCTTTTGCGGGTGATAACTGTGCCGGGCAGGCTGGCATCTAAAAAGCATTTTACTTGTAGCGGTATTTTCTTTTCGTACAGCGGCTTAATGGTTTTGGGGTGAATGACCTGTGCTCCATAGTACGCCATCTCAATCACTTCTTCATAGCTCAGCTCATGTATGGGCATGGCATTCGGAAATTGCTTCGGGTCGGCATTCATTACCGACGGCACATCTTTCCAAATGGTTTGGCTTTCGGCATCGAGCATGTTGGCAAAAATGGCGGCAGAAAAATCGCTGCCTTCGCGGCCAAATGTGGTGCTCTCATTATCAATGGTGCAGCCAATAAAGCCCTGCGTCACTACAAGTTCGTTATGTTGCAGCAAGGGTTGTACCTGATGCTGTACCTGATGCAGGCTGGCATCCCAGTCCAGTGTGGCTTCCCGAAAATTATTGTCGGTGCGAAACATATCCCGCACATCAATCCAGGCATTGGCAATCTTTTTTTCTTTCAGATAAAATGAAACCAATGTGCTGCTCAGCAGTTCGCCAATACACACCAGCTGATCGTAGTAGTAATCAAATTCCCGCACTGGCTTATCGTGTAGCAGCCATTCTGCTTCGGTAAAAAAATCGTTGAGCTGTGCTACACATTCATGGTAGTGCAGCACCAGCAAATACTTGGCTGTGGTAAGGTGTTGTTGTTTTACCTGATCAAACAATTGCAGGGCATCGGCATTGCGCTGTTCAAAAAAAGCTGCTGCTACTTTTTCCAGTGCATTGGTGGTTTTGCCCATGGCACTAATCACAATAACTGAAGGCCGGGCTACGGCTGTGGCTATGATGTTGGCTACTTGTTCAAACCGCTCTACCGACTGCAAACTGGCGCCGCCAAATTTATGTACCTGCATGATGTTGATATCCGTTGACTGTAAAAATGAAAATAGCAAAAACTTGCGGCAAATGTACAGGCTTGCAGCCACTGTGCTGTGTGTGCTGTACACATTAAAACAGGAAATGTGCAGACCGAAACTGCATGAAAGTTATTCAGGTCATTTCCCCTTATTTTGTGTTCCTCGGTTATGCGATGCTTGCACGTTTATCGGATAGTAAGTGTTGCATCCATTTTACGTTTCACAGATTGTTTTGCCATTAAATACTGCCAAAAAAAATACAGCTATGATTAACTCCCGCAAACTCATGACGCTTGATGAATACACCATTCAGGAACTGCGCAATTTTCCGCAGGCCACGGGTGAATTGAGTGGTTTGCTGCGGAGCATTGGTCTGGCGTGTAAGCGCATCAATGCCGAAGTAAACCGTGCAGGACTGGCCGATATTTTAGGGGCGCTGGGTGTAGAAAATGTGCAGGGCGAAGAAGTACAGAAACTCGACGATTTTGCCAACAATGCCCTCATTGAAATGCTCAACCATAGTATTTTTTGTGCGGGTGTTGGCAGCGAAGAAAATGATGACATTGTGGTGTTCAACGATGCCATCAGCAACAACAGCAAGTATGTGCTGCTCATGGATCCGCTTGATGGTAGCGGCAATATTGATGTGAATGTGAACATTGGTACCATCTTCTCCATTTTCAAACGGGTGTCGCCGCTGGGCCAACCCGTAACGTTGGAAGATTTTTTACAGCCGGGCAATAAAATGGTAG
>JADLHL010000165.1 GCA_020848815.1 Chitinophagaceae bacterium
AAGTGCAGAATTTTCCTCATGCCGTGAAAGATGCCTACGGCCGACTGCTGGTGGGTGCTGCACTGGGCATCACCGGCGATATGCTGGAACGTGCCGAAGCCCTCATGAAAATAGGCGTGGATGTGGTGACACTCGATAGTGCCCACGGCCACAGCAAGGGCGTAATTGATGCGCTGAAAACACTCAAGAAGAATTTCAAAAACCTGCAGGTAATAGCCGGCAACGTAGGTACCGCCGCTGGCGCCAAAGCATTGGCCGATGCCGGTGCCGACTGTGTGAAAGTGGGTATTGGTCCCGGTAGCATTTGCACTACCCGCATTGTAGCCGGTGCAGGTGTACCACAAATAACCGCCGTTATGGAAGCCAGCGCTGCACTGAAAGCAAAAGGTGTTCCTGTAATTGCTGATGGAGGCATTCGCTACACCGGCGATTTAGTAAAAGCATTGGTGGCTGGCGCCAGCACCGTGATGATGGGTGGCGTATTTGCAGGCACAGAAGAGAGCCCCGGCGATACCATCATTTACGAAGGCCGCAAGTTTAAGCAGTACCGCGGCATGGGCAGCATTGGCGCCATGCAAAAAGGGAGCGGCGACCGCTATTTTCAGGATGTGGAAGACGGCATAAAAAAACTGGTACCCGAAGGCATTGAAGGCCGCGTAGCCTACAAAGGCCACCTGAGCGAAGTGATACACCAATACACCGGTGGCCTGCGGGCAGGTATGGGTTACTGTGGTGCTGCAGATATCAACACCTTGCAGGAGAAAGCGCAGTTTGTACGCATTACCAGCGCCGGCATAAAAGAAAGCCATGCCCACGATATTGAAATTACCCGTGAGGCACCCAACTATAGCCGCTAAGGTTTCAATACATCATAACGCTAATGCATTGCTGCAACAACCAATGGTTGTTGCAGTTTTTTTATGGGCCAATACGGCGTTAAAAACGGCTGTATTGGTGCTGGCTGCTGTACCGAATTAAGTAGTATTTACTTAAAAAATAGCTGATACAAGTTTTTGTTTGTTCATTCGCATTCCGTCAGTTTTGTTCTAATCAAACTATTGATCCCGTTATGAAAATATTATTGGTATCTGCTACGCAATTGGAGATTCAGGATTATGTGTTGAGTGCGCCACACCACGACATCCTTATTACCGGAGTTGGCCTGCATGCAGCCACGTACGAACTATCGGAGCAACTGCATGGCCATCGGTATGATTTGGTGATTCAAGCCGGTGTGGCAGGTGCATTTGAAGGCAGTGGCCTCAATATGGGTGATGTGGTAGCCGTAAAGCAAGATGCCTTTGGCGATATTGGCAGCTACGAAGCCAATCAGTTTCATTCGCTGCAGCAGCTGGGCCTGAGTACCGAAAAAGAATGGCTGGTTAATCCGCACAACATCATTAATAAACTGCAGATGCCGCATGTAAAATCTATTACCATCAATACGGTAACAGACTACACGCCTTACGTGCAAGCCTTGCAGCAAAAATGGCAAGCCGATATTGAAAGCATGGAAGGTGCTGCCCTGCATTATGTGTGCAGTAAAAA
The DNA here is from genome assembly GCA_020848815.1 of Chitinophagaceae bacterium. Taxonomy (GTDB): domain Bacteria; phylum Bacteroidota; class Bacteroidia; order Chitinophagales; family Chitinophagaceae; genus Phnomibacter. The sequence goes on from JADLHL010000165.1 coordinate 1,549, forward strand.
GAATGTGCCCTTTGTGCAGCTTCGGGCCATCAGCAATTTTGTAGGTGAGAGAGATAAAACCAAATGGTTGCTGGGTACTGCCATTGCCAACCTGAATGCAGCGGTAAAAGCGCTGATCGATTCGCTGTAATTTTTTTTGACAATACATTGACGACCGTTCCCTTCTTCGCTACTGCGATTGAACGGAACGGTCGTTTCTTTGCCAATATTTCTGTGGTATGAAACTGACACTTGGTTTTTCTCCCTGTCCAAACGACACCTTCATTTTCGATGCACTGGTCAACAACAAAATTGACAGCGGCGATCTGGAATTTGAAGTGGTGCTGGAAGACGTACAAACGCTGAACCAATGGGCGAAAGCAGGCAAGCTCGACATCAGCAAAATCAGCTACGGCGTTACACCAAAAATTACGGACACTTACGTAGTGCTGAATAGTGGCGGCGCTTTGGGCAAAGGCGTAGGACCATTGCTAATTTCGAAGAACGAAGTACGAGGTACGAAGGATGAATACAATTGGCAGGAAGTACAAGCGTTGGTGAATGCATCCACCATTGCTGTACCGGGCGAAGACACCACTGCGCATTTCTTGTTTTCGCAGGCTTTTGCAAACGCAAGGAACAAGGTGTTCATGCGCTTCGATGAAATAGAAAATTGGGTTTTGAACAATGGAAGTGATTTTAAAACTTCAGCCGATTCACAAAGCCCGCCCTTTAGGGAGGGTTTGGGAGGGTGTGATATGGGTGTTATCATTCACGAAAACAGATTTACGTATCAGGAAAAAGGCTTGCACAAAATCATCGACCTCGGCGATTATTGGGAGCAAACCACCGGCAATCCTATTCCGTTGGGCGGTATTGTCATGAAAAGAAGTTTTGACGCGGCCCTCATCCAACGTATCGATGCATTAATTCATGAAAGTCTGCAATATGCATTTGCTCACTACCCTGCTGTAACCGAATATGTACGCTGCCATGCACAGGAAATGAGTGAGGATGTAATGCGTCAACACATCAATTTGTATGTGAATGATTACTCACTTAACCTGGGCGATTCAGGCAAAGCGGCAGTATTACAAATGATGGAAACGCTGGGTAAGAAAGCTTATCCACCACAAACGGTTTTTGCGCATCCCTGACTTTTGCTTCGCATTGATGGTTGTACATTTGCAACGCATCATTTCTACAACATTGCCGGCCATTACACAACAACACCACAAGTAGAATGGAAGCTAATGTAGTCAGTCCTTTATCGCCACGAAGCCACCGCATTGCTGTGGCTGTATTTTTTTTCACCGCAGGATTTACGTTTGCCAGTTGGGCCAGCCGCATACCACAAGTGCAGGCCAAGCTGCAGCTCAACGAAGCCCAACTGGGTAGTGTGTTGCTGGCATTGCCTTTTGGGTTGTTGGTGAGCTCCCTTATTTCGGGGGCCATGGTTACCAAATTTGGCAGCCGTAACGTACTACGGATTGCTGCTTTTGCCTATCCTACTATTTTGTTGTCTATTGGTTTTACAGAAGAAATATGGCAGTTGGTGATAGCCTTGTTTTTCTTTGGCTTGTCGGGTAATATGATGAATGTATCGGTAAACACACAAGCCGTGGCTGTAGAAAAATTGTATGGCCGCACCATCATGGCCTCCTTTCATGGCATTTGGAGTTTGGCTGGTTTTAGCGGTGCTGCAGTAGGTGCATTGCTCATGGGATTGCAGCTGCTTACCTGGCAACACTTCGCCATTATTGCCGCCACAGTGTACACACTCACGTTCATTTTTTTATCGAGAACCATTCCTACTACTGCTGCAAAAAAATCGCAATCTGCATTTGCATTGCCCAACAAACAAATTCTCCAACTCGGTGCCATTGCATTTGCCTGTTTGCTCTGCGAAGGCACCATGTTTGACTGGAGTGGTGTGTATTTTAAAAAGGCTGTGCAAGTACCTGCTTCTTTAACGGGCTTGGGTTATGCAGCATTTATGGGTTGCATGGCCACCGGCAGATTTATGGCCGATAAAGTGGTGATGCGGGTTGGCTCCCGTCTTATGCTGCGGGGTGCCGGTTTTTTAATTGCCACCGGCTTAATGACAGCCGTATTGTTTCCCACCATAGTAGCAGCCACCATTGGATTTATGCTGGTGGGTTTTGGTGTGAGCAGCGTGGTGCCGCTGGTGTACAGCCAGGCAGGTCGTAGTACTACTTTACAACCCGGACAAGCATTGGCCATGGTGTCTACATTTGGCTATGCCGGCTTTTTATCGGGCCCGCCCATTATTGGTTTTGTAGCCGAAGCCACCAACCTGCGCTGGAGCTTTGCCATGGTCGCATTGGTAGGACTGAGCACCAGTATTTTGGCGGGTGCATTGCCGAAGAAAAAGTAGCTGCAGTTCTGTAAATCAGATTCATTGTACTAAAGACTACCCCAACGCTTGCTTGTATACTTCCAGCACTCGTTTGCGGGCCATTTCATGATTCACAATGGGCGGCACATACTTGGTGAGGCTTTCAAATTCGGGCACCCACTTTCGAACGTATTTCAGTTGAGGATCGAACTTTTGTGTTTGCAATGTTGGGTTAAACACCCGGAAATAAGGCGCTGCATCGCAACCACTGCTGGCAGCCCATTGCCAGCCACCATTGTTGGCCGCCAAGTCAAAGTCTAATAGTTTCTGTGCAAAGTATGCTTCGCCCCAGCGCCAGTCGATGAGCAAATGCTTGGTGAGGAAAGAAGCCACAATCATGCGAACACGGTTGTGCATAAATCCAGTCTCGTTGAGTTCCCGCATGCCTGCATCTACAATGGGATAGCCGGTGTTTCCTTCGCACCACGCTTTAAATTCGGCTTCATTATTGCGCCACTGAATTAACTCGTATTGGGGTTTAAAAGCCTGCCCTTTGCCCACCTGCGGAAAGTGCCACAATATCATGTGGTAAAAATCCCGCCAGATGAGTTCGTTCAAAAAACCTTCGCTGAGTGGCTGCGCATAGGCCGCCAGTTTGCGAATGCTGAGTGTACCAAAACGCAGGTGTACGCCCAATCGGGAAGTTCCTTCAATAGCCGGAATGTCCCGTTGATCTTTGTACTTTTTAATGAGTTCAGCTTTCAGCAACCGTGCAGGAAACGGTTTGTCTACCTGCTGAAAACCCATACTCGCCAAACCCGGCATCTCCTTTGCTTGTTGCTGCAAAAACGCTGCGAAATATTTTTCCGTAGGATAGGCTTTCAAGTAAAAGGCATTGAGTTTGGCTTTCCATTTTTTACTGTAGGGCGTAAAAACGGTGTAGGGCTTGCCATCATCTTTCAGCACTTCGCCTTTCTCAAAAATCACCTGGTCTTTGTAGGTATGAAAGCCGATGTTTTTAGCAGCCAGCATTTGTTGCACGGCAGCATCCCGCTCCAATGCGTAGGGTTCATAGTCGTGATTGGTAAACACATTTGCTACCGGATAGTCATTGAGAATTTGCGACCACACTGCATCAGCAAAACCATAATACACATGCATGGTGCTGCCCATAGCTTGCAGCTGCTGTTGCATGTCGTGCAGTGCCGCATGAATAAATTCTACCCTTCTGTCGGCCTTGTCTTCCAGCTTATCCAAAATATGTCTGTCGAAAATAAACACCGGCACCACCGGCAAGCTAGCCTTGAGTGCATGGTACAATGCGGCGTTGTCGGTCAGGCGCAGGTCGCGGCGAAACCACATGATATTGACAGCGGACATATTGGAGCAATTAAGTTGTGTGCATAAAACAAGCACCGCAGCAAATAGTTTATTGCCACAAAGGTTGCAGCAATTGTGCATGTACTTTGGCTGCCCATTTGCTACCGTATGCTTGGTTGCCAATGCGCTGCACCCATTTCAACCCGTAAATGGCGTTGGTCAAAAACACTTCGTCGGCAGCCATTAACCGTTCTTCTGTTACTGCTGACTCAATGGCCGAAAATCCTTTGCTGGCAGCATTTTCCAGCAAGTACCTGCGTACAGTACCACTTACCGGACCTTCGGTTAATGCAGGCGTTACCAATGTGTCGCCTTCCACCAACCAGAGGTTGGCAATGCTGCTATCCGCAACTCGTCCATGCTGATTGAGCACCAACATATCGTTGCAATGCTGTGCTTTTGCAGCTATGGCAGCCATGGCATAGAGCAGGTAATTGTTGCTTTTAATGTTGGCCAAAGTATCGCAGGCTTTGTGGCCATCCCGGTAAATATCGAGTACCAAACCGTTGCTGTTGAGCTGATTGTTTTCTTCATTCAATGGCCAGGATTGAATGAGCAGATTGGGGCGCATGTTCGATGGATCGTACAAGCCGCCATCGCCCCGAAAAACCGTAACCCGAATACGGGCCAAAGTTTGATGCAGGTTTTTTGCAGCCAGTTCTTCTATGCGTTGAATGATATACGTTGGTGTAAAATAGGACGGACAATCGAAATGCAATTGCGCCAAGGATGCAAACAAACGCCCGGTGTGGTACTGCGGCTGCAACACTTTACCATGCATGAGTTTGATGGTTTCAAAACAACCATCGCCATAGCGAAAGGAGCGGTTGTTGACAGATACCGTTGCCTTCTGTTCGTTGATAAAATGTCCGTTGAGATAGACTAACATAATGGAGGTTGTACTGGCTGGTGCAGGCTGCAAAGTACAACTGTATCAGTAATCAAACGGGTAGAGAAAAAGCTGCATTACAGGTTCATCACAGGAATATCACCTTCTACTACGAGGCGACCTTCTGTTTTGGCTTTCACTTCTTCCACAGTTACACCCGGCGCCAATTCCCGCAGCTCAAATCCACGTTCCGTTACATCAAACAGCCCCAGCTCAGTTACAATTTTTTTGACACAACCTACACCTGTAATAGGCAAAGAACATTGCTTGAGCAGTTTGCTTTCTCCCGCTTTGTTTACGTGCTGCATGGCCACAATGATATTTTTGGCACTGGCCACCAAATCCATAGCGCCGCCCATGCCTTTTACCATTTTGCCGGGTATTTTCCAGTTGGCAATGTCACCGTTGTCGGCTACTTCCATGGCACCTAGTACGGTGAGGTCTACTTTGCCAGCACGAATCATTCCAAAGCTCATGGCACTGTCGAAAAACACAGAGCCCGGCACTGTAGTGATGGTTTGCTTGCCTGCATTAATCAGGTCGGGGTCTTCCTCACCTTCAAATGGGAATGGTCCCATGCCCAGCAATCCGTTTTCGCTTTGCAGCACAACATCTACACCGGAAGGAATATAGTTGGCTACCAATGTGGGAATGCCAATGCCTAAATTCACGTACATACCATCACGCAGTTCCTGCGCAATGCGCTTCGCTATTTGATTTTTATCGAGCATAGATTGATGAGCTAAGTTGAAAACATGCTAATGAAAGAGTGACCATAAAAAGCTAGAACAATTGCCAACTGCAAATTGCATAACTGCAAATTGGTTATTCTGTACTTCGCTTACGCACAGTGCGTTGTTCGATGCGCTTTTCGTAATTCACCCCTTGGAAAATGCGGTGCACATAAATACCGGGTGTATGAATGAAGTTGGGATCAAGTTCGCCAGCGGGCACCAATTCTTCTACTTCAGCAATGGTAATTTTCCCGGCCATCGCCATCATGGGGTTGAAGTTGCGGGCCGTGTCTTTGTAAATGAGATTGCCCTGTGTATCACCTTTCCACGCTTTTACAATGGCGAAGTCTGCTTCGAAAGCGTACTCCATCAAGTAATCTTTTTCTTCACCGTTAAACTCAAATCGACGCACTTCTTTTCCTTGTGCCACTTCAGTACCAACACCAGCCGGTGTAAAGATGGCCGGCATACCATAGCCAGCCGCCAAACAGCGGGTAGCCAACGTTCCCTGCGGAATCAATTCTACTTCTAATTCGCCACTGAGCAACTGTCGTTCAAACTCGGCATTCTCACCTACATAAGAGGAAATCATTTTTTTCACCTGGCGCTGTTGCAGCATCAGGCCAATACCGAAATCATCTACACCAGCGTTGTTGGAAATACAGGTGAGGCCGGTTACTTTTTTTGCCACCAGTGCAGCAATACTATTCTCAGGAATGCCACACAAACCAAAACCGCCCAGCATAAGGGTGGCACCATCTTGAATGTCGGCTACAGCAGCAGCCGCATCGGTATATACTTTATTCATTGGCAGATCGTCTTTTCTTTTGAGGCGGAGGGGCAGGAGCAGCTGTATCAGTGGTGGTTTCTGCAGGAGCAAACAATAACTCTCGCTGCTTGCTGCCGTAAGTATTCACCGAGTCCATCAAAACTCTGTACCGCATCGGATCGTTGCGGTAAATGTCCAATGTATAAAAGAAATCGTCGGCAGAAACTTTGTGAAGGGCAAATATTTTTGCATAAACTGCCTTGGTCGCACTGTCAGCGTTTCTGGCAGAATCTCTTACAAGATAGTAGGTGTGAAATGCCTCTGCTTTCGAAAGATCCCATAGTAACACTTTCATTTTTTGGCTATCCAATTCTGTGTGTGCCCCGCCATTGCATGCGGTCAAAATAATCGTTGCAAAAGCAAATATGAACCAAGTATTGCGGCGTATCATTTCAGCTGATCTCTGTATTTTTTGGCGTTAGTTACATCTACTTTTTCCAACATAGCTACGGCTCTTTGCCGCTGATCGGGTGGCGCTTTTTTCAGTATTTCTATTATTTCATCGCTTTTGCTTTGCATAAAAAACTGCAATACCATAGTGTTTTGGTTGCTGGTATTGTAAGTATGCAACAGGTTTATCACGTTCATCATTTCATCTCTGGCACGACGTTCGTCATCGTAAAAATAATCGAGGCTGTTTCTGTAATATTGATAGATGGCATCATGCATCAGCGTGTATCGTTCGTTCATTAAATTTTCGGCCAACCAGTATCGGTTACGCAAACCATCAAACTGCGACCAACCATAGATTGAATTTCCTGAAGGCGCATTATTGACAATGAACAACGCTTTTTTAAAATAGGGCATGCCGCCTTTTATACTAAAGCTGTTGTAATCAACACCCAAAATCATATTAACGTAGTAAGCGAAAATAGCGGGCAAATTCACGGCCAATGGGTCGGAGCCGGATAGCCGGTTTTCATTGAACTCAACAGGCTGAAATTCTACATAGCGGAAACGAATGTCGTTGTCTTGCCAGTTGATCAATGGCGATTGATAACTGCTGTTGAATACCGGACGGGCCGCCTGAATGATGAGTGAGGCAGTATATACGTTTTGCTCCACCATTTTATCGAGGTTCAACACGAAGTTGCATTCAATCCGTTCGTTTACTTTAAAATTATCCTCTGTCCATTTACGATTGTTCAGCAGGTTGTTCAGCTGTGTTTGCAGCGTATTAAAAATGCGTTTGTCTACCTGTGTGGTAATGCGGTTAGACAATACCGTTACCTTGGCAGTTATTTCTTGTGCCTGTATGGTTTGCCAGCTAATGATCAGCATCAATGCAAACACGATATAGTAAAACGTTTTATGCTTTTTCATGGATTCGTTTAGCAATCAGAGAAACGATTTCTTTGGCCAAATCTTGTTTGGACATAAGCGGAAAAGATTGAGATAAGCCGTCCGGCTCAAAAATAGTGACTTTGTTGTTGGCGCTACCGAACGTAGCACCTTCGTCTTGCAGTGAATTCATTACAATCATGTCGGCATTTTTGCGCTGCAGCTTTTCAATAGCATTTGCGGCTTCGTTATTGGTTTCAAGTGCAAAGCCTACCACCAATTGATTGGCGCTTTTATTCATTCCACAATGCTGTAAAATGTCTGGGTTTTTTACCAGCGACAATCCCAACTCGTGGGCTTGCTTCTTAATTTTTTGATCAGCAACTGTGGCGGGACGATAGTCGGCCACTGCTGCGGCCATTACCTCTATTTGCGTGTCAGGAAATACGTTTGCCACAGCATCAAACATTTGCTGTGCAGTTGTCACCAATATGGTATTTACAGCACTGTTTGCCCGAAGGTGCGTTGGCCCCAATACCAGCGTGGTTTGTGCACCAGCGGCCTGCAATGCATTCGCAATTTCAATGCCCATTAACCCGCTGGAATGATTGCCAATGAACCTGACAGGATCAATAGGCTCATGCGTAGGGCCGGCGGTTACTACGGCCGAGAGCCCCACCAATGGTTTTGAACCCGAAACCATTTGCACAATATGCGCCAATATAATCTCCGGCTCCAACATTCGTCCTTCACCTGTAAGTCCGCTGCCCAATTCGCCATGTGCAACAGGAAGCACAATATGACCGTCGCTGCGCAGTGTAGACATGTTGCGATTAGTGGCAGCATGTAGCCACATGTCTTCATCCATAGCTGGCGCAATCATTACGGGGCACGTAGCACTCAGCAGCACGGCCATCAACAAATTATCACACAAGCCAGTAGCAAATTTGGAAATGGTATTACATGTAGCTGGAGCAACAACAATAATATCTGCCCATCTGCCCAGCATTACATGGTTTGCCCACTGTGCATCGTCTTTCACCCATTCTATTGCTACCGGGTGCTTGCTGAGCGTAGCTAAAACCAAGGGCGATACAAATGACGCAGCTGATGGTGTCATTACAACTTGTACAGTGGCGCCTTCCTTTACCAAGAGCCGGAGTAGTAAAATGCTTTTGTAAGCAGCAATGCCACCCGTTATGCCCAACAATATTTTTTTTCCCGACAAGATGCCATTCATACATGAAAGGTATTGAAACAAAAAACGATAGCCTTGGTGCTATCGCTTTTTAAAGGAATATTTTTGGTTGGCATAAACCAACGAAAATTATTAGCTGAACAAATCCTGATCGTTGCGACGATGGTAGATTTTATCTTCCAGAAACTCCTGAGATGCCAACAGTGCTGGGTTTGGCATTCTTTCATATGCCCGTGAAATTTCAATCTGCTCCTTATTCTCATGAATTTCTTCCAGGCTATCGGTATGGCTGGCAAACTCTTCCAATTTATTGTGCAATTCTTCTCTCAAAGAAATGTTGATTTGGTTGGCACGTTTTGCAATAATCGCAATTGATTCATACAAGTTGCCGGTTTTACCCTTTATCTCCAGCAGGTTTTTGGTTTCTACAGAACTGCCTGTATTAACGCTTAGTTGACGCCTGAGTTTGCTCATCTTTTATGGATTTAATGATGTTTTGTGATTGTGTTTTATAACGAACAACTTCCTCGCCTAATTTACTATCCGGAAAACGGTCGGTAAAATCTGCGCATTCGTTGAGTACGGTTTCAAATCTTTCTTCCTGCTTGTTGGTATAGCTGTTTTCAGCATACTTAAACCAGCTACGTATCACCATGAGTTTGTATTTGTCGGCCTCATCTGAATCGGGATAGTTATTCAACAACTCAGTAAAGGCTGTAGCCGATGCCCGGAAATATCCCAACTGATAATACAATTCTGCACTCTTAAAATCTTTTATTTCCAGCTTACGACGCAGTTCTTCAATCATTTGCAATGCCTCTTTTGCCTTAGGAGAACTGCTGTGCGTATTGGCAAAAGTTTGCAAATGTGTGATAGCCTTCATGGTCGTCGTTTGGTCGAGCTCTGGTTTAGGCGATTGCTTGTAGTAGCAAAAGGCCCGCATGAACTCGGCCTCTTCGGCACGGCTGCTATTAGGAAAATTTTCAAAGAATCCCTTGAATAAATTCTCTGCGTTCAGGTAATCTTTTTGGTTGTAATGGCAGTAGGCCCATTTGTAATACGTGTTTTCGTATTCTGCAGACCCTTTTATAACAGGCATTACATCTTCATAAATAAGTTGGGCCTGAGTATATTTTTTAGCATCATAGTACTCATTCGCTTTGGCCAACTTCATATTATAATCGCTGCTTTTCAAAATCTTGCCCACATCTGAGCAAGAAACAAGTACCACAGCCGACAGAAAAAGACTTACTAAAAAACGCATAAGGATGGCAAAAGTAGGTAAAAAGCGAAAATGCACATAATCTGGAAAAAAAGAAGTCGGTCGGATGTAAATGTATCACAAAAAAGCCCCTCCGAAAAGGAGGGGCTCTATAGCAAAAAGTTTCAATGAATTACTTGCTCTTGCGGTATTGTGGGTGTGGTGCAGGTACCATGTTTGGACCTTCTTCGCCACTGCAATCTTGCAGATCTACAGTATTGGCGTCACCTTCTTCACCATACTTGAATACGAAGCGGTCGCGGCTGATACCCTGCTTTTCAACCAGATAGTTGATTACAGCATTGGTACGATCCCAGCTCAACTGCTGTTCACGTTTGCTGGCGCCACCGTGGCCTACCACACAAATCTTACAGTTAGGGTTAGCCTTAATAGTTGCAGCAGCAGCATCGAGGATAGCAGTACCAGCAGCATTGAGGCTTACAGCGCTACCACCAAACTGTACGCTGGGGAGGCTTCCGATATTACAAGCGGGAGGAGGAGGAACGATGTTTTTGCAGCACTCAGGATCTGGGCACTTACCAACACCATCAGCATCTACAGGCTGGCAAGTAGTTGGGGTAATCAGTTCTTTATCGCGGCAATCAGGAACACCGTCGCCATCTGTATCGCGGCTCTTGCCTTTTGTATCTACAGGGCAACCGGCAGGAGTATTTGGTTCTACGTCGAACTGGTCAGCTACACCATCATTATCAGAGTCATCCAAAACTGGTTTTGGAAACTTCATGATGCTTGGATTGCTGATTTCGCTGTATGGGTAAGCCAATGGGTTGTACCACCAGAGGGGGGCAACACGCTTATCAGTAGAACCAGTTTGCTTTTTGTAAGCAGCTTTGTCAGCGGTTTGGCCAAAAGCAGTAGCACCGAGGCTAAGCATGATGGCGGCTACCAGAAAATATTTCATGTTTTTCATAGTCGATATTAGTTTGATGGGTGAGCGAATGCCTCCAATGTTTTACTTCAAAAATTACAGGTTGAAGTTTACAAAGAGATTTGTGAAGATGGCACCATCTTTATCTGGAGACAGGCTGCCATTGTTCATGAACCATCCGTCAACATAGTCGTCACGAGTCCAGAGGTACTTAAATTCGAAGCCAAGTGACATGCGTGAAGCAATGCGGAGTTCAGTACCGAGGCCGGTGCTGAAAGCGTGGCGCCACTGGTATTTATCGTTTCCGCCGTTGTTGAAGTTCTGAGAACGATCATTTACAGCTGCAAAGGTTTCGTAAGAGCCGTCAAAGAAATTCTTCAAATCATTGCGGATGTCCTTTCTTGGACGAATAAAAAATGTACCAGGAAGTGAAGCATAATTATACGCAGCATTACCATTCAGCACGTCCATCTTGGTTTGATAAATCATGGGAGAGTATCCAACCAATCCGTAGAAAGCAAACTTGCTTGACTTACGGTGGAACATGATGTTATTGAAGTTAATAATCAAATCCAAGCTTGGAGTGATCATTGTGGTTTTGTAGTTGTGAACGTACTTAGATGCATTGGGAGGTAAAGAACCGTAAGTAGACACCAACACAGGGTTGTTCAACAAATTGCCATTATCGCGGTAATCCAATCCTTTTGATTGGCCATAGTTGATGCCACCACGGAGAGACACTGTGTAACCAAGTGCTTTGCGGTAAGAAACGCCTATGTTCCAACCTGGCAGTGGAGGACAGTCTGCATCCAACATAAATAAACCGCCGTTTATTGAGAGCTGGCCCATTGCCTTGGGCACCGGAGGAAAGAAGTTAGACTTTGAGTTGCTTTTCCACTCGTTGTACTTGGGAAGGTTACGTGAGCTTACTTTGGTTGAATCGAGGTAATCGAGTACTCCGCCCAGCTGGCTAAAACCAGTAGAAACGGCAGCTACTACCAAAACCACTAACAGTGTGAACTTTTTGCTTGCCATAGAAAAATTAGTTGTGATTATAGAATTGCAAGGGGTAATCGGGGGCAAATTTATGCATGTGGGACTAATAAACAAATTTAATCTGCTGTATCTCACCTATTTAATACAGGATTTACAAAGTATGGTCAGGCCAGAAATCATCAGTCTTTTGTCGCAGATAAATCCATTATTTTGCCCCGAAACTTTTTTAATTGGCTGCATACTCCCCGGTAATCGACGCTGAATTGGCTGCCTTTGAAGTAAAATTCAAAGAGGCGGTGAAAAGTCGTGCCCCGCTGCTCGACCGTATTACGCATTATATTATTAATCGCAAAGGTAAGCAACTTCGCCCCCGCTTTGTGTTGCTTTCTGCCAAGCTTTTCGGCCCTATTACCGATGTTTCGTACCGTGCTGCCAGCCTGGTAGAGCTGTTGCACACTGCTACATTGGTACACGATGACGTAGTGGATGAAAGCCTCGAACGCCGGGGTTTTTTCTCTATAAACGCCCTTTGGAAAAATAAAGTCGCCGTTCTCGTTGGTGATTATATGCTCAGCAAAGGCATGCTCATGTCTGTCGACAATGAAGATTTTGAGATTCTCCGCATCATGAGTTCGGCCATCCGTAGCATTATTGAAGGAGAACTGCTGCAACTCGAAAAATCCCGCCGGCTCAACCTGAAAGAAGACGTTTACCTCGAAATTATACGAAGCAAAACTGCATCCCTGCTGGCTTCAGCCTGTGCCGCTGGTGCATGGAGCACCACCCAAAACATGGACATTGCCAACAAAATGCACCGGTTTGGCGAACTCGTGGGCATGGCATTCCAAATGAAAGACGACCTGTTTGACTACGGAACTGATGACGTAGGCAAACCCACGGGTAACGACATCAAAGAGAAAAAGCTTACCCTGCCGCTCATTTATACCATCAATCATGCTCCTGCCGACCTTCGCAGACAACTCATTTACAGTATAAAAAATGAGAACCGCAAACCCGACCGGGTAAAATGGATCATCGATCAGGTAATTGCAGCCGGAGGTATTGAATACGCCAGCCAAAAAATGGACGAATACCGCTTACAAGCAGCCGCTATTCTCAATGAATTTGAAGATTCGGAAGTAAAGCAAGCCCTGCTGCAATTGGTAGAATATACCACCAACCGTAAATACTAGCCAACTCCTTTTCTTGCCTGCCCTTACATTTACGCCATGGAAAAGCGTTGGAAGCTGCTACCCACACATACCGGCCAAACGAATGCCTTGCAACAAGCACTCAAGGTGCACCCGGCTATTTGCCGACTCTTGGTGCAGCGCCATGCCGACACTTTTGACAAAGCCAAAGCCTATTTCCGGCCCTCTCTGAACGGCCTTCATGATCCCTTCCTGATGAAGGACATGGACAAAGCTGTTGTCCGGCTTTTGCAGGCTTTTGCGCAAGGCGAACGCATCATGGTATACGGCGACTACGATGTGGATGGCACCACATCCGTGGCTTGCATGTACCAGTTTCTGCACGACTTGCACCCCAATGTTGAATTTTATATACCACACCGCTATAAGGAAGGCTACGGTGTTTCCAAAGCGGGTATTGATACGGCCATACAAAATGGCGTCACACTAATAGTTTCGTTAGACTGCGGCATCAAATC